>DYLR01000017.1 GCA_020721975.1 Blastopirellula marina
CGACCTGGGCGGATTTCGTGAGGTTATAATGAATATAAAAGGTCCCGGCGTATGGTCGCATTTCGGCTATGAAGGCGGCGGGCATCGCGTCCAGCGAGTCCCGCAGACCGAAACCCAGGGACGGATTCACACCTCGGCGGTTACCGTCGCAGTGCTTCCGGAACCGGAGGAACTTGAGATTGAAATAAATCCCGCCGATGTGGTGGAACATGTAAGCCGTGCCGGCGGCCCGGGCGGACAAAGCGTCAACAAACTCAACAGCGCCGTGCGTCTTGAACACAAGCCCACCGGAATAATGGTCTTTATGCGCGAGGAAAAAAGTCAGCATAAAAATCGCGCCAAGGCCTGGCGAATCCTCCGCAGCAGAGTGTATGAACTGTATCAGTTGCAGGAACGGCAAAAACGCGATTCGGCACGTAAAATTATGATAGGTTCAGGCGACCGTTCCGAACGGATTCGCACTTATAATTTTCCCCAGAACCGCGTAACCGACCATCGGATAAATCTGTCGCTGTACAACCTCGACAAAATTATAATGGGCGATATGGAAGAACTTATAGACGCATTAAGGCAACACGACAAGGCCGAAAGACTGGCGAGTATTTAACGGCTGCGAATGAAAAGAGTGAAGCGTGAAGAGTCTTACGAAATACGCTTCACGAGATACGCTTAACACGGATTAGTAATAATATGGATACTATTACGCCTGACAAACTTGTGAAGATGATTGACCATACGCTCCTTGCGGCACAGGCGACATCGCAGGATATTAAAACGCTTTGCGACCAGGCCGTTAAATACAATTTTGGCTGTGTGTGCCTGAATCCACGCTGGGTGAAATTTGCTCTTGAAAGACTTGCCGGCACAGGCATAAAAATCTGTTCGGTTGCAGGTTTTCCGCTTGGGGCAAACAATACCGAAACGAAGGCCGCCGAGGCTAAATCGCTGATAATGGCCGGCGCTGATGAGGTGGATATGACAGCCGACATCGCAGCGATAATCGAAAATGACGAGCAATATCTCCGCCGTGATATCGGGGCAGTATTAAAAGTCTGCCGTTCAACCAGACCGCCGGTGTGCCTGAAGGTGATAATCGAATCGGCCGCACTTAACGACGAACAGATTATACGCATTTGCAGAATTGCCTCTGATTTAGGCGTTGATTTTGTCAAAAGCAGCACCGGGTTTCATCCCGCCGGCGGGGCAAAAGTTGAACATATCCGGCTGATGGTTCAGCACGCCGGGAGGTGCGGAGTAAAAGCCTCAGGCGCAATCCGTACTGCCGAACAGGCACTGGCTATGATAGAGGCCGGAGCAACGCGACTTGGTACAAGCTCGTCGGTGGGTATTATCGAACAATTCAAAACTATGCAGCATCGTCAATGAGTATTGTAGTTTTTAATGAAACTGCGGCCCTCTGTCGCAAATGCCTGATTCACGCCAGGCGGCTGTCGTTCAGCCCTGATATGGAGCTGCTTACGCAGAAATTTGCACAAATGCACAACGCCTGTATTCTCGGCGGCAATCACAGCTCAAGCGGCGATAATCAATTCAGCTACTGGATGGCTGAACCGGTTGAGATTTTTCAAATTACCGCCGTAAGCGGAAACGTCATCGGTGAAATTGCCGCGGAGCTTGGAAAATACCAATCAGACTCATCCTGCCTGCCTGAACTGCCGCAGCGAATGTTCAAAGGCGGCTGGGCAGGTTTTTTCAGTTATGATATCGGTAAATGCATTGAACGCATCCCGGCTTTCGGCAAAGACGATTTGCAAATGCCGCTTGTAAGACTTAGTTTTTATGACAGGCTCATCGCTTATGAATATAAATCGCAGCAGTTTTGGCTTATCGTGCTTGAAATCGAATCCGACGGCGAATCGGTCGAATCAAAATTTGCCCGGCTGGAGCATATAGCCAGGCTCTGCACCGGCAGCACTGCGAAATTGAATTTCAGCCCATCCTGCACAGCGGATATAAAATACGGTTCAAATATGACGCAGAGACATTATTTTGACGCCTTTGAAAAAATCCGCAGGCATATTTACGACGGCGATGTTTATCAGATAAATTTCTCGCAGCGTCTGCAGTGCAGTTTTGTCGCCGAGCCTGTATTACTTTATCACTGGCAAAATCGTCATAATCCGGCGCCGTATTCGGCCTATATCGATACCGGGGAATATCAAATAGTAAGCACATCTCCGGAATTGTTTATTGATTCGGACGGCAGCAGAATTTTTACGAAGCCGATAAAAGGCACAAGGCCCCGTACCGGCGACGACAAACTTGATTACCGCAGCATCCTTGCGCTGCAGTCGAGCGAAAAAGAACAGGCCGAGCTGAATATGATAGTTGATCTTGAACGCAATGATTTATCCCGCATATCTGTGCCGGGCAGTGTTAAGGTTGTTCAGCCGCGTACTATTGAGGCATTTGCAGGCGTATTTCACGCCTTTGCGGTTGTGGCCGGCGAGCTTCGCAGCGATGTGCAATTTTCGGATATACTTGCAGCGATGTTTCCGGGCGGCTCTATTACCGGTGCGCCAAAAATCCGTGCGATGCAGATAATCGAACAGCTCGAGCCGACGTGGCGAGGCCTTTATACCGGATCGATAGGATATATCGGCATTGACGGGCGTATGTGTTTGAACATAGCGATTAGAACTGTTATCATCAGGCACGGCCGGGCATTCGTTCAGGTCGGCGGCGGCATAGTCGCCGATTCATCCGCGCAGGCCGAATGGGATGAAACAATGGTCAAGGCCCGGCGGCTGCTTGAAGGAATTAACGCCGTTTCAGCCGTATAACTGCGATGAGTTGAAAATTACAGAGCCGGGTAATATTATATATCGTCCGATACGAACACGGTTAAAATAGAAATGAAGGAAAATTTATATGCAGTACAACCTAAAAAATCTTGTCGGCGCCTGGTCGGCGTGCCCCACACCTTTTACAGAATCGCTTAAAATTGATAAGGCATCCGTAAAGCGAATGACGGAGCATCATATACAGCTGGGCCAAACAGGTATATTTCTCGGCGGCACATGCGGAGAAGGTCCCTGGCTGCCGCGAAGCGATATACGCAGGCTCACCGAAGTTGCAGCAGCTGCCAATAATCGGCGTATGTACATTGCCGTTCAGGTAACCGACAATTCTCATACCAAAGTAATCGAACATATAAAGGAAGCCAAAGCCGATGGCGCCGATATTGCAATTGCAGCAGAGCCGTGGTTTGTCGGCCCGATGCGGCCGGAGTGTATAGCCGAATACTATATGAATATTGCAGATAAATCGCCGCTGCCGCTGGGTATCTACAGCAGAGGGGCGGCGTTTGTACCGCAGGATGTTTATGCCAAAGTATTGCGGCATGACAATGTGTGCCTGTTCAAAGATTCTTCGCTGAACAACGATATTATGAAACTGGCGCTGTCGATAGCGGCTCGCAGACGATTATGTGTATTGACCGGATATGAACTTGGTATGGTGAAGTATCTTGCGGCCGGTTATCATGGCGTTCTGGCAGGCGGCGGCATCTTAATCGGCGGTCTTACGGCGAAAATGGTTGCTGCTGCCGGAGAACATAATATGGATTTGCTTAACAGTTTACAGGCTCATTGCGACCGGATAAATTACACGGTATATGGTAAAAAAATTGAGAACTGGCTTACCGGCCTGAAATATGCACTGGTTAAAATGGGCATATTTTCAACAATAAACGGATATCTCAGGTATCCGCTGCCGAGGTCTGTTCGTAACAATATTGATAAAATGATTATTCGTGAACACCAATCGCTGTTTCCGCCGCAAAGCAAGCGGGGCTCAAAATAGCAGAAGTGTTAAAGACTATAACATAATGAAAAGGACACGGATTAACATGAATTACTTTAGCTACAACGCTATTTGTAATATGGAAACGAAACAGATTAAAAATCCGAAGCACGAAATCCTTATATTACAAGAAATTAGATTACAATAGCTAAAGGCAATATAGCGTAGTATAATTAGAGCCTCTTTCATTAAATTCTGAGGGCTGAAACCAATGTCGGAAGATAAGTATAAGGTTTTGGAATGCCGCAGCAGTGATAATGAATATCTTCACAGGGATTTTCACGGAGCGTTATGCTATGCCGTAAAATATCTTGATGATACGTTCGGCCATAAGGCAACTGCTGAATATCTTCAACAGGCAGGCGTAAAGGTTTTTTCGCCGCTTATTGCGGAATTAAAACAGAAAGGTCTTTGTGCTGTTGAACGGCATTTCAGACGCATTTTTGAAATCGAAGGCGGCAGAGCAATATTCCGGTATGAAGGCATGACACTTGTAATTGAAGTGCTGGAATGTCCGGCTGTCAGGCATTTATGTTCTACCGGACAGTTGTTTACGAATCGCTATTGTGAAACGACTGTAAATGTTAATAAAGCGGTCTGCAACGCAGCCGGATATGATTGCAGCTGCGTATATGAGCCTGGCAGGGGCAGATGTGTTCAGAAATTCTGGAAAAAGGAAAATGAAGTAGGGCAATGAAATTATGATATCCTGCACAGAATTTATCCCGGTATACAGCGAACTGTTCAAATTTCTTGAAGAAAAAAACGGCAAAACAGCAGTCATCGCCTTTTGGGAGCATCTCTCGGATGCGTTTTTGAATAATCTGCGCAACTGCGTTGTCAAAAACGGGCTTGCGGGCTGCTTTGAGTACTGGAGTCATACGCTTTCTGAAGAAGCCGCTGATTTTAAAATGACCCTGGATGAGGATAATCAGATTTTTACAATTGAAATGCGCCGCTGTCCCAGCAAGGGACGGCTGCTTGAACTGCGGCATATCGAGCCGTATAAAGCTTATTGTGAACACTGCGATGTATTATACAGGCGGGTGCTTGAGCCGCTGGGTTTTATATATGAGCTTGACCTCAGCAGATGTGACGAAGCCTGCTGCAGGCTTACCGTGAAAAAGAAAAAATGATTCTGAATTTATCGCATCCGGATGCGTAAAGATAATTTTACCGGCTTATTTTGCACTCCAGCTCCAGTTGCGAATCTCCGGCATATCCTGGCCGTATTCGACAATATATTCCCGGTGGTCAACAAGCCTGTCGCGCACAAACTGCTTGACATAAGCAGTTCTGTGACCAAGCCGGGGAACCCTTTCAAATACGTCCGCAAGCAGATGGAATCTGTCAAGGTCATTCCGCACAAGCATATCAAAAGGCGTTGTGGTTGTGCCTTCCTCCTTATACCCGCGAACGTGCAGATTTTTATGGTTCGTTCTGCGATAAGTAAGCCGGTGTATCAGCCACGGATAGCCGTGATATGCGAAAATTATCGGCTTGTCTTTTGTGAACAGCGCATCAAAATCATTATCCGACAATCCGTGCGGATGCTCCGATGGCGGCTGAAGAGTCATTAAATCGACAACATTTATCACACGCACCTTCAACGCAGGGGCAAATTGTTTTATCAGTCTCACTGCGGCCAAAGTTTCAATCGTGGGTATATCTCCACAGCAGGCCATCACCACGTCCGGCTCGTCGCCGCCGTCGCTGCCGGCCCATTCCCAAATGCCTATGCCCGATGTGCAGTGCCTGACGGCCTGATCCATATTGAGCCACTGCGGATTGGGCTGTTTACCGGCAACAATGACGTTTATATAATCACGGCTGCGAAGGCAATGGTCGGCTACCGAAAGCAGCGTATTGGCGTCGGGCGGAAAATAAACACGGACTATATCGGCCTTTTTATTCACGACATGGTCGATAAAGCCGGGATCCTGATGACTGAATCCGTTATGGTCCTGCCGCCAGACGTGCGAGGTGAGCAGATAATTCAGGGAAGCAATCGGCCTGCGCCAAGGAATCTCATTTTTTGTTACCTTAAGCCACTTGGCATGCTGATTCACCATCGAATCGACAATATGAATAAAGGCCTCATAACACGAGAAAAAGCCGTGTCTGCCGGTGAGCAGGTATCCTTCAAGCCAGCCCTGACAGGTATGTTCGCTTAAAATTTCCATAACTCTGCCGTCCGCGGAAAGATGGTCGTCCTGCGGTATGGTCGGTTCAAGCCAGGTGCGATTGGTTGCTTCAAATACCGCGTCAAGTCTGTTGGATGCCGTCTCATCGGGACCGAAGATTCTGAAATTTCCGGCCTTTGCATTGGCCTTCATTATATCCCGTAAAAACCGGCCAAGCACACGAGTTGCCTCGGCGTTTGTTTTTCCGGGTGCAGGCACCTCTACGCCATATTTGCGAAAATCCGGCATAGACAGGTCTTTCAGAATCGCACCGCCGTTGGCATGAGGATTTGCCCCCATTCGCCGATTGCCTTTGGGGGCAATTTCTCGCAGTTCCGGAATCAGCCTGCCGCCTTCATCGAATAATTCCTCCGGCCTGTAGCTTTTCAGCCAGTCCTCGAGTATTCTGATATGTTCCGGCTTTTCGGCAAGTTCGGAAAGCGGCACCTGATGCGAACGCCAGAACCCCTCGGTTTTCAGACCGTCAACCTCTTTGGGGCATGTCCAGCCTTTGGGTGTACGCAAAATTATCATCGGCCAGGTCGGACGTTTGCACTTTCCGTCTTTGCGGGCTTTGTTTTGTATATCACGAATTTCCCCAATAACACAATCCAGCACGCAAGCCATAAGCTGATGCATTTTTTCAGGTTCACTGCCTTCGACAAACCACGGTTTATAGCCGTAGCCTTCAAACAATTTTTGCAGTTCATCACTGCTGATTCGTCCGAAAATTGTGGGATTGGAAATCTTGTAGCCGTTGAGATGAAAAATCGGCAGCACTGCGCCATCGGTTACAGGGTTGAGAAATTTATTGGAGTGCCACGCAGCGGCAAGCGGCCCTGTTTCCGCCTCGCCGTCGCCCACAACACAACTTACGATTAAATCGGGATTGTCAAATGCCGCTCCGTAAGCGTGTGAAACGGCATAGCCCAGTTCGCCGCCTTCGTGAATCGAACCGGGCGTTTCCGGTGCAACATGGCTTGGAATACCGCCCGGGAAAGAGAACTGCTTAAAGAGCTTTTTCATTCCCGCCGCATCTTCGGTGATACTGTGATAAAACTCCGCGTACGTTCCTTCGAGGTACGTATTGGCGACCAGAGCGGGGCCTCCGTGGCCTGGACCTGCTATATAAATCATATTCAGGTCGTACTTGCGAATAATGCGATTCAGATGGACATAAATAAAATTAAGGCCGGGCGTTGTACCCCAGTGTCCCAAAAGCCGCGGCTTGATATGTTCCAGTTTCAAAGGCTCTTTGAGCAAAGGATTGTCGTACAGGTAGATTTGTCCGACGGAAAGATAATTTGCTGCCCGCCACCATGCGTCAATCAGACCAAGTTCATGTACGGAAAGCACATCATTCATAGTAATATTTCACCTACATATATCATTTATAATTCCGGGCGTGCCATAATCGCCCAGGCCGTACACCGACTGGGCGGCACACCAGTTCGCCGCCGAATCATTGCTTGTGCCGTCGTGGTGGTATCTGTCAAGTGAAATGGATTTGCCGACAACCAGCGGCCACGTTGAATTGTAATTTACCTGATCGATAATAACCCCGCCCTGTGAAATGATGATGCTGTCGCCGGAATTTACAAGTGAAAAATTTGTATAAACGTAATCCACGTCAACACCGCCGTTTTCAGACGTTTTGCCGTTTCTGCCGAGAACAAGCCTTGAGCCGGCAGAAATGACAAGCGACTGCGTAATTACAAAATAATTGCTGCCGGAGTCTGCAATTTCAAGGCCTTGCACATCAATGTCGTGGGATGTGGCATTATATATTTCAAACCATTCGCCGTTGGAGTCGTAAACCCTGGCCGGGTTGGCCATTATTTCCGTTATAATAATATTGCCGGCTTCAAGCTGCTTTGGAATACAGGCAGTGTCCAACGGATTGACGTTACAGTCAACCATCCAGTTCATTGCGATGATGGCATAGTCCTGCATATCAATCCTGCAATCGTTGTTTAAATCTCCAATAATTCGATATGAACACGCTGCGGAAACAGGCAAAAAGATGAGCAAGTGAAAAAATGCTGATAGAATAAAAAGACTGATTTTACTATTTGCCGTCTTATTGCAGGTCTGTTTTATCATAGTCGGAATCCTGATACTTTTTCCTGTTTTTCTGGCATCCCGCCGTTCCTACATCCCGGGCCGCAAAATCAGAAAATACGATACTAATTGACTCGGCGGATTGCAAGAAAATTGTTCGTCACCATGAGCAGGACAAGGAATATCATATCCTGCGAATTCCAGATTCGACAGGTCGCCTGCTATTAAAAAGCAAATTTGACAAATACCATCTGATACCAAAAAGACTGAGGCATTTAACACTGAACATTTAAGATTATACATCGTACATTGTTTAGCCGCCGTCGGCACAACAGTAACCACGCAAATAAAGTGTCCAAGAATCAAATTCAAACAACCAATACAAAAACATCCAAATGACAACCAATTTTCAATAGTCAAAAAACTGTTTCGCAGAGATGTTGGTTATTGAATTTTGGTTATTAAATGGATGCTGCAATTTGGTTATTGGGTGTTTGTATTTCTGTCCTCTCGTTTTGTTTGCCGGTTTTGGCTGTGTAATGAGCAAGATACCTATTAGTCCATTTGTTGATGGTGGTTTTTGTAAGTTTTAGGTTTGCAGCCATATAACCTGTTATTGGCTAATCAGTTACATTAAGTGGGCGATACTGGATTCGAACCAGTGACCTCACGGGTGTGATCCGTGCGCTCTAACCAGCTGAGCTAATCGCCCGGGGGAATTATTACATCGCCGCCGGCTATCGCTGTCAAGCTATAATACCATTGCCGCCATTCCCAAATAAAACAGCAGCGTACCAATATCAGTCAATGCAAGCGTTATCGGGCCGGATGATATTTTAGGGTCAAGTTTGCATGCGTGCATCAACCACGGCACAGTAATTCCAAAGAAACAAGCCGTCATAACTGCAATCAACAGGCTGAAACCGATGCAAATTGCCGCCATCAGATCCCCTCTCCACAGCCATACTATACAGGCCACTATAACTCCACAGGCGCCGCCCAGCAGAACGGACATTCGCATTTCCCGCGTTAACGCGCTTAAATACCATCTGATAGTCGGCCTTGTTATTTTCAGAGACTGAATGGTAACCGTCATCGATTGCATACTCACACTTTCCGCCAAACCCAATACAAGGGCAAGAAACATTGCAATCACAAGGCTTTTGGCCAGTGTAATTTCAAAAGCTCCCGCCATTATTGCGCAGACGGTTCCGCTTGTAATTGTGGCCAGCAACCAGGGGAATCTAAAACGAAACGCCTTTAAGGCCGATGCACCTCGAATTTGTGCTGCCCTAAAGCCGATAGCCTCGAACATCGTGTCCGCCTGCCTGCGTTCGGCAATATTGAATACCTCCTCGGTAAATTGCCCGACGTCAATGACGCCACAAATAAGCCCCCGGCTATCCACAACAGGAAGAGCCAGAAAGCGATGATGTGCAAAAAACTCGCAGGCCTGCAGAACAGAGGCATTTTCCGGGATTGCAATTACGGATTTTTCCATAATGTCGCATAATAACTGTTCCGGATTAGCGGTAAGCAGCCGGCGGGTGGGGATTACGCCGGTCAACCGTCCCGATTCATCCGCGGCATAAAAATAGATTATCTGTTCGCCAGATCCCTGCTGCCGAATGTTGTCCAGCGCCTCGCGCACAGTCATATTCTGCATGAGCAAAGGGAAATCCCTGCGGGCGTAATTCTTAACAGGCTCGTTAAATTGAGTTTTTGTACAATTCATTGGTTTTTTAACTTTCGGTTCCTGCTCCACGCAGACAATTAAAAGCCGATAACATCTCAAAATCAATAAAAATCAGTAATTTATAAGACACGACAAACACGAATTATTATCGGTTCAGCGGAGGCTTTGAAAAAATTTTAAATTTGGAAAGAAAATTTTATTGAATCTCCACACTTAAACCGATGTAATCTATGGTTGCCCTTTCTACGGTGATTCACCTTTTTGATTTTATGCGAGGGCGTTTTTGCTGGATTAGAGAATATGGCGGACAAGCCACGAACGGCTAAAATAATAGTATCTTTAGTTTCGGCTATGACTATTGCAGCCATTGTGCTGATTTTGCTCGACGGAGATTCCATTTCCGCCGGGCCTTTCAGCCTGTCCAGCTATGCATCTCTCGAATCCGTGGAGGATATTGTCGGCCGTGTCAATGAAATTAAGCCCGGCCGCTGGAATATGATAGAGGTTTTCTACAGCCGCACTGCCGCAGGCAATCCGCGGCAACTGGCTTCAATATATGGCCTTACAAGCCCGCAGGACCTTAATTTTCATTTTCTTGTGTGCAACTCAAACGGAGCTGTTGACGGACAGATATTCGCAATGGAAAAATGGCTGCGGCAATGGTCATGTATTTCAGGCGGCAGCTGGTACGGCTCTGCTCAAACCATCAGAGTATGTGTGGTTGGAGAGGAAAACAATAATGTTTCCAGCGATTGCCAGATAACGCGTACACATGTACTGGTAGAGGAGTTATCCCGGCGCCTGGCAATACCGGCATCTCGCATCCACTATCCCGCCGGCTGGCAGTACTAAAAAGCACCCCTGTTGCCCGAAATTGTCAAATCTAACAGGCAAACTGTTCAATTAACGACAGGATTTCGGCAAAATTGTTGCTTAAAAAATTCAATCGCGACAAAATTGTCAGGGTTACAGTATGGTTTCGCCTCAAAGCCGACTGATATTTTTGAAAAAAATCGAATTTGACATTTAATTTGCCCGATGGTATATTTCTTGCCTTGTATCGGATGCAACTTTATTGATAAAAAATCAATTATCAGTATTGAAAAACCGATAAAGCTATGGGGACGTGGTAGAATTACAAAGACAGCAATGTATAATTTTTGAAAGGATGTACGATGAAAAGGATTTTACTATTGGTAACAATTAGTGTAGCTGTGGCAGCGGGTGTCGGTATGGCCGACGAACAGCTTGACAAGTCGAAAGATCTCAAGCTCAGCCTCGATATGACTTATGCTACGCAGTATATATGGCGAGGCTTCGACCTGTTCAAGTCAAAGGGAGCTTTCCAGCCCAGCATTAATGTTGATCTTTACGGCTCCGGATTCAGCTTCAATGTCTGGTCGGCTCAGCCGATTGGCAGCGGAAATGAAAACGCCAAGGAAATCGACTACACAGTAAAATATGCCAATAGTCTAGCCAAAGGTGAAAGACTCCAGACCGACTGGGCAGTGAGCTGGGTTTATTATGACGTTTATGATAATGCAAGCAAAAACGCAGACGGCTCTGAATTTAATGTGGCATTTGACTGGCCGAAAATCTTCGGAGGCGGGCTTTCTCCGCACTATATGTTTGCCTATTATTATCCGCCAAAGGGCGGCGGCGATGTGCAATGCTGCACAGGCTTTTTCCACATAATGGGTTTAAGTTATGCCCTGCCCACGCCTGATTTGATTCCGAATAATCCTGACCAGGCAATAACGTTCGGATGGGATATTACTTATAACGACGGCGCATGCGGCAAGGTAGGTTCTCCCGTTGACAGCGACTGGTCGCATATGGTCTGGTCGGTCAAAACGAGTTTCGACATCGGCCCGGGCTACTTCACGCCCGCTTTGTACTGGCAGAACTCAATGGAAGATACCGTCAACGATGACGATGAGCTTTGGGCAACGCTTTCATATACCATTGACTTCTAAAAAAGTATGAAAAAGATTTAGAGGTTTTTAATAATGAAAGGCCGGCTCATAATTGAGTCGGCCTTTTTTGTTTTGTCTGCCTGCCGATAAATCAATTTTTCGGCTGCCCCGGATGAATTTTCAGTAATTTTACCTGCGATTGTTCGTCAAGTATTCGCTGTGCGTTTATGCCCGCGATTTCAATTATCGTTACTTCCAGCACGAGAAATACTTTTGCTCCGCCGCGAGGACAGCCGGTAATGACGTTCCTGCCTTTGGCCATTGAGGCGTGCAAATGCAGTTTCGGCTCGTCGCCGTCGCAATAGATAGTGCCTGTGCCAAGCACTTCGCCCGGGCCGGTGAATTCGACGAAATCGCCTTCGATTTTGGGTTTTTCCTGCTTTGGCCCGACGACTACGTTGGCATGGCGAAATCCGCCGGTAATAAGCACTGCTGCCGACTTGATTTTTTCCTTTTTGGCAAGGCCTTCAATGGATTCATAGAGGTCTTCGCCCTCGAACAGACGAGCAACAATAATCCTGCCTGGTTTTCCAACTGCATATTCCATAACGAAAGATTAAACCGCCGGCCGGAAAAAGTCAACAGGGGATAATTTACGCTGTTCTATACCACTGTATGATGTTTTCGCTCACTAACGTTCTCGGCTCTGAAAGCTGCGGAATGTTTTTCTTAACCAGCCTGGCGAACTTTCCTGACATAATTCGATTAGCCACAGATAGTTATCAATTCGGCAATTCATTTATAAATGGACTTGCAGGAGTATCCGATTCAAGATATAATATATTCGTTGAGTTTCAGAATTAAAAAAATAAGGACTCTTCAACAATGGGCCGCAAACAGGATGTTATTGCAGAGATATTTTTGCGTTGCAGCAAGAGCAGAAATTGGATTTTTACTAATGATCTCGTGAAACAAATCTGTACAAAACATCAGTTTGCGAAACCTTAAAAAGCCAGCCAAGGCACTCAAAGTTGATATTAAGGAGTTTTTCTGATGTCTGCCACTTTGATTACCACTAACATAGCTAAACCGTTTTTGAAATGGGCGGGTGGTAAAACTCAGTTATTGCCTGAAATTATTTCACGTCTGCCGCAAGAAATGAAAACAGGTGAAATTGCAACTTACATTGAGCCTTTTGTTGGAGGCGGTGCGGTTTTCTTTTACATTGTAAATAATTTTCCAAAAATTAAACATTTTTATCTCTGCGATATAAATCAAGATTTAGTTAATTGCTACAACTCAATAAAAGATTCTGTTTCAGAGCTTGTAACTGAATTAAAAAAACTTGAAGATTCTTTCCTGTCGCTCAATCAAGTCAAGAGAAAAGATTTTTTCTATTTTGTCAGAGATAATTTCAATCAGGAAAAACAATATATATTCTCTCCTGCAACTGCCGCTAAGCTGATATTTCTTAACAGGACATGTTTCAACGGCCTTTATCGCGTGAATCGGAGCAATAAATTTAATGTGCCTTTTGGGGATTATAAAAATCCTACAATTTGTGATGATGAAAATTTGGAGGCCGTATCCGAAGTACTTCAAAAGGCCGAAATACTCTGCGGCGATTTTACTTGCTGTAAAAAACATATCAGCAAACGGGCATTTGTATATTTCGATCCGCCATACAGACCTATCAGTAAAACAGCAAGTTTTACATCGTATGCGAGAGAAGATTTTTCAGAAAAAGACCAAGTAAGACTTGCCGAATTTTGCGCATTGATTAATTCTATTGAAGGCAAGTTTTTATTGAGTAATTCAGACCCTAAAAATGAAAATCCGGAAGATCATTTTTTTGAAGTTCATTACGGGCAAATTGCTGGTTTTCAAATAAACAGAGTTGACGCAATAAGGGCGATTAATTGCATAGGTAATAAACGAGGAGCAATAAAGGAGTTAATAATTACTAATTACGCATCGAGGATGACAAGTGGCAATTGATAAATCCTGGGAAAAAATCTTTAGAGATTATAAAATAGGAAATCACAATTTTGATGATAAGCCCTATCGCATAACAGCATCTCAGATAAAAAAGGCATGTCAAAATTTTAGTGAGACCGGAGAAAAAGAAGTGCGGATTTTATGCAAACAAGATTGTCGGGAAGATAGACCCAAAGTTTTTAAGGATGCTGGTTTGTTTTTATTGCCGGTTGTCAATGGAGAATATGTTATTGTCAAGGGAGAAGGATATGTAGATATTCCTGAAATCGGTGATTCAAAACAGCTTTATGTATCAAAACTTGATTTCAATCTGGATACGTCATTGATTGGTAATTCTGAAATGCAACACCTGGATTTTGCGTATGCTTCCAGCCTGATAAGAACGTTTATGCAGGATAACTCACTTGTTTTAACTATAAGAGGCAGAAAATATACACCAGAATTTAGTTTTTTTGTCGGCAAACATCAGATTTCTGTTCAAAGTGTCCAGACAGAAGTTGATGGCGGTTATGAAGGGAAAAATCAGGTCGTATTAATTGAAGCGAAAAGTGCGGGGACGAGAAATACAATAATAAGGCAGTTGTATTATCCCTTTAGGCAGTGGCAGGCACATACAAAAAAGCCTGTGAAAACAATATTTTTCGAAAAAAATAAAGATGAATATTCGATGTGGCAATTCCAATTTAAAGATGTAAACGACTACAACAGCATTGAACTGGTAAAAAGTGGCAAATTTAGAATCCAACCGCAGGATTAAAAATATAGAATATGCGCCCGAATTCACCACAGTTTGGTCATTTCCACAGCGTGGTAACTGGGCGACGCATAATCCATCTTATCGCGGCAATTTTGCCCCGCAGATTGCCCGCAATATTATCGAAATGTATTCGCAGCCCGGCCAAACTATCCTTGACCCGATGGTCGGCGGGGGCACAACGCTTATCGAGTGTAAACTGCTCGGCAGAAATGGAATCGGTCTTGACATCAATCCGCAGGCTGTGCAAATCACAAAACAGTCGCTGAAATTCAATCATACTCCGGCGACTGTGCAGCAGGTGCAAATCGCCGATGCAAGGAATATATCTTTTGTTGAAGACGAATCAATAGACCTTGTGCTTACGCATCCGCCATATCTGAATATTATAAAATATTCCGAACCGACGATTGAAGGCGATTTAAGCGGCATAAGTTCCGCAGCAAAATTCTGCGATGAAATTGAAAAAGTTGCCGGTGAATTGTTTCGCGTTTTGAAGCCGGATAAATATTGTGCGATTCTTATCGGCGATACGCGAAAAGGGCGACATTATGTGCCTTTGGCATTTGGCGTAATGCGGCGGTTTCAGAAGGCAGGATTTATCTTAAAAGAAGACATAGTCAAGGTGCAGCATAATTGCTCACGGACAGGCTACTGGAAGGCTAAGGCGCCTGTGCAAAAGTTTTATCTGATTATGCATGAGCATTTATTTGTATTTCGCAAACCGGATAAAGGTGAAAACACTACAATATTGAAAAATTCAGCGTATAATATGTAATATCAAAAACCATAATGAACCCGTATGGACGGCAGGATAAAACAAATCGGCGAATATCAGTGGCAAATTGATGCCTATGGGCGTATGAATGTGCCGGCCGTTATATTCGGCAGTCGCAGAATAATCGACGAACTCGAGCCGCAGGCCATAACCCAGATTGTCAATGTGGCTACGCTGCCGGGCATAGTCAGAGCAAGCTTTGCCATGCCCGATGCGCATCAGGGCTACGGTTTTCCTATCGGCGGCGTTGCAGCTTTCGACCCGCAGACCGGCGGCGTAATCAGCGGCGGCGGAGTAGGATTCGACATTGCCTGCGGTGTGCGCACGCTCAACACCGGCCTCGTACATGACGATGTGCAGGCCGTTGCACAGCAGCTTGCAGAGGCAATTTTCCGGATTATTCCCGCAGGCGTCGGCAGTACCGGCAATATCGGACTTAACCGCAACGAAATGGACGATATGCTCGCAGGCGGTGCAGAATGGGCGGTCGAACAGGGCTACGGCAGCAGGCTGGACCTTGAATATATCGAGGAAAACGGCAGAATGTCAAATGCAAAACCGGGCAATGTATCCGACGAGGCCAAACGCAGGCAAACCGATGAAATGGGGACGCTCGGTGCGGGCAATCATTATCTCGAAGTGCAGAAAGTCGTGGAAATTTATGATTCTCATGCTGCCCCGGCTTATGGCCTGAAAATCGGCAGTGTTGTAGTGAGCATACATTGCGGCTCGCGTGGACTGGGGCATCAAATCGGCACGGATTACCTTAAACAAATGGCAAAGGCGGCGGCTTCCTTCGGCATTGAACTTGCCGACAAAGAGCTGGCCTGCGTACCGGCGGAAAGTCCGCTCGGCAAAGATTATATCGGCGCGATGTATGCCGGCATAAATTGCGCAATGGCAAATCGTCAGATTTTGACCGAACTTGTACGCAGGGCATTTGCAAAAGTGCTGCCGAAAGCCCATTTATCCGTGCTTTATGAGGTTTGTCATAACACTGCAAAAATGGAAAAGCACAACGGCAAAATGCTGCTGGTACATCGCAAAGGCGCAACCCGTTCGCTCGGCCCCGGCGACGAACGTGTGCCTGCCAAATATCGCGATGTCGGTCAGCCTGTGCTGATTGGCGGCAGTATGGGTACATGCTCATATATCCTGGCCGGTACAAAACAAAGCGAGGCTCTTGCCTTCAGCAGCGCATGCCACGGAGCGGGCAGGGCGCTCAGCAGAACCGCCGCAAAGAAGCGGTTTCGCGGCAGTGAGATTATTAAGTCCCTGGGCAGCAGAGCAATTATTATCAAAGCCCATTCAATGAGCGGCCTTGCCGAGGAAGCTCCGGATGCATATAAGGACGTTGATGAAGTGGTGGAAGCTGCACATCAGGCCGGATTAGCACGAAAAGTAGCCAGGCTTGAACCTCTGATATGTATAAAGGGATAATATTGTTGAAAAACGGAGATTATATTATATGGCCTCAAAAATAATTGGACAATCGATGCCTAATATACCCTGGGAAGAAAGACCATCATCCGGCGACCTTGTGTGGAGATACAGCAGGAATCCGGTAATACCGCGGGATTTAATTCCCTGCGCAAACAGCATCTTCAACAGCGCAGTTGTACCCTATAAAAATGAATTTGCAGGCGTGTTTCGCGTTGACAACAAAAGCAGAAACATGCGGATTCACAGCGGCCGCAGCAGAGACGGTTTCAAATTTGAAATTGAAAACGAACCGATAAGTTTTGTGTGCAGCGAACCTGAAATAGCAACTTTTGTGGAAGGTTATGACCCTCGCGTCTGCCGGATTGAAGACCGCTATTATCTAACATGGTGTAATAATTACCACGGCCCGACCATCGGTGTGGCATATACCTGTGATTTCAAAAAATTTTATCAGTTGGAAAATGCGTTTCTGCCGTTTAATCGCAACGGCGTATTGTTCCCGCGTAAAATAAACAACAAGTATCTTATGTTATCTCGTCCCAGCGATACCGGCCATACGCCTTTCGGCGATATATTTATAAGCGCCAGTCCGGATCTGATACACTGGGGCTGTCACAGACACGTTATGTCGCCCAGGGCCGGAAAATTAACCTGGCAATGCACTAAAATAGGCGCAGGTCCCGTACCGATTGAGACCACCGAAGGCTGGCTTATGTTTTATCACGGCGTACTTACTTCCTGCAATGGTTTTGTTTATAGTATGGGCGCTGCGCTGCTCGATATCGACAAGCCCTGGAAGGTGATTTACCGCAGCAGGGAATATCTGCTCAATCCAAGACAGATATATGAGTGCGTCGGTGATGTGCCGAATGTGGTTTTTCCGTGTGCCTCGTTACAGGATTCCGATTCCGGAAAAATCGCAATATACTACGGCTGTGCGGACACGGTTACAGGACTTGCTTTTTGCTATGTCGATGAGGTTATTGACTATCTCAGGGCAAATTCGGAACTTTAGTCCGCCTGATGGGCGTCGTCTTATGCGATGGTTTTTTGCAGCGAATTTAATATCGTCCTTGCGTGGGCGACTTTGTTTCCGCCGGGTCCTTTCCAGTTTACCGTAGCGTTCGATTTTACCAATTCTTCTATCTTGCGTGCAGCCAGGATTACCGTGGCGTGATTTTTATTGCCCATCAGCCTGCCGATTTCAGGAAAGCTCATCTTTGTGTATCTGCGGGCAAGATACATACTGAACGACCTTGCAAGACTAATCGTGCGGTCTTTTCTGGAGGAATGAATATCCGCCGGCGTAATGCCGAAAAAAGTCGTAACGGCAGATTCGATATCGCTTACATGCACAATCGGGTCGGTACGGGCGATATGCTCGGCGAGTATATCGCGTGCCATAGCTATGCTGGGCTTTTCATTATTCAGCGAGGCATAAGCAATAAGCTTAAGCAAAGCGCCTTCCAGCTCACGGACGTTCGTCCGCACCTGCTCTGCAATGCAGCTTATAACCTTGTCGGAAATATCATGACCCAAAACCGCAACCCTCTGGCAAAGTATGCGGCAGCGAGTCTCAAAATCAGGCGGCTCAATCTTGACGACCATTCCGGAAACAAATCGGCTTACAAGTCTTTCGCATAATTGATTTATCATCTTTGGATGGGCATCGGAGGCCAGAACAACCTTTTTGCCGGCAAGGTCTATCGAATTGAATGTGTAAAGGAACTCTTCCTGTGTTGAAGGCTTATTGGCAAGAAAATGAATATCGTCAATAGCCAGAAGCTCAAGCTGCCGGAATCTGCCGCGAAACGCATCGAGCTTTTTGGTCTTCAGCGCAAACAGATATTGATTGGTAAATTCTTCAGCCGAACAATAAAGCAGTTTGGAGCCGGGCCGCGATTTGCGCATTGCACAGCAGATTCCCTGCAGCAGATGTGTTTTCCCAAGTCCGTAACCGCCATGGAAAAAAAGCGGATTGAAGGGGTTGTCTTCCTGATTTATCATTGCCGAAGCGGCATTATAAGCCAATTGATTGGAAGGCCCAACGACAAAATTGCCGAGCGTCATTTTGTCATAACCGTTTATCGCGGCAATTTTCTGCCTGCCCGAACCTGTCGTCCCTGACAATCCGGCATCAGTATCCCTGCGTGTCAGGGCCGGCGAGGAGTTTGAGTGCGAAACAGTGGCAGATGGTCTTGCAGCTCCGGCAAGTTCAGGGTCAATATTGAATGTGATTTTGAGACTTTGACCGCTCGCATCTGCTGCGGCCTGCGCAATATCCGCGAGAAAATGGTTTTCTATCCATCCGGCAATGAACAGATTAGGTACGCCGATTTTTAAATAACCGTCGCTCACCGACAAACTGGTGGAGTTTCTAAACCATACGCGAAACTTCTGCTGCCCAATCCGTTTGGCAATGCCGTCGTAAATGGCCGCTGTTACATCCGTGACTGCTGCCTGCATGATGGCAGATCTCCGTTCGATTAACACTGTTGCATTTATTATTACTCTGTCAATCGATAAATATTAAACACCACGCGGCACAGAATCAATGCGGATTTTTCAAGATTCTTTTCCACAAAACGAATATCACGGCAAATTCAGGACTTACATTCAAAAAAAAATTTATGTGAACAGGTTTTCAACAGCGAAAACCGCCTTTGTGGAAAACATGTGAACAAAAACTGCTTATAATTTTTGCAGTACCGCATAATATCCGCCGTCGTGGTCAACATCGCCGGCACAAGGCAATGTTAATTTGTCGGCAACCAATCTAAATTTGCCGTAATTTTTCAGGAAACCTTCAATCTGAATTTCATTTTCCTGCTGTTCAAGACTGCATGTGCTGTAACATAATTTTCCGCCCGATTTAACTGCCGCACAGGCCAAACCGAGCATTTCCGCCCCCGCAGATGCAAGTCTGGCAATTGCATTGGACGTAATTCTGTGCCGAACCTCGCATCGCCGTGCGAGAACGCCGGTATTGCTGCACGGCACATCGAGCAGAACCGCATCGAAAATGCGCCTGCCGCTGCGAATATCATTTACAAGCTGTTCGTAATCAACTATCTGTACAATGTCGGCGCCGAGCCTTTGGCGATTCCGCTCTATCAGGCCCCGCCGCTGGGGATTTATATCCGTTGCAATAACAACGCCTTTATTATTCATCAGCTCGGCAATCTGCATTGTTTTAGTCCCCGGGGCCGCACATAAATCGAGTATTGTCTGGTCGGGCTGCGGCGAAAGCGCCTTTACGGGCAGAGTTGCGGCAGGATCTTGTACACAAAAAAGTCCTTCTTTAAAGCCCGGCAACAAGACGATATTGCCCGGTTTTTGCAGACTTATCATTTGATATTCTTCTATTGCCTGATGTCGAATATCACTTTGTGCAAGAAGGTCGGACAGTGTCTGAATATCTGTTTTCAACGGATTCGGTCTTAAATAAACCGAAGGCCTGCGATTAGAGCCGAGACAGATTCCAAAAACCGAGGCAAAATCAAACTGCTCAAGCCAGCCCGAAATCAGCCACTGCGGCAAAGAAAATGCGTCGGCTAAATATTCGGCGGGCCGTTCGTTCCTGTCCGGCAGAACCGACATTTTGAATCGGCAGAAGTTTTGCATCGAAACCGGCAACAGATAAGATGATATTTTATCGTCAAACCGGACGTTTTTTTGTTCGATATTTCTTTGCAAATTACGAAGGACGGCATTGATAAAGCCGGCAGATTTTGTGCCAAACCCCGATTTTGCAATTTGCACAAGTTCATCAACAACGGCATGTTCGGCAGCATGAGTATATATAAATTCATAGAAACCTATCTGCAACAAAGGCAGTAATACCGGCCGGATGTTTTTGAGTTTTGCCCCGCTGACTAATTCGATTAGCCGGTTCAGCGCTGACTGATTTCGCAGCACGCCGTTAACCACATCAACAGTTTGCGGCAGGACAGAACGGTTCGGCAGATATTCATCGAGAAGTTCCGAAACTTCCGTATTCTTACTGTGGGCGGAATTTAATATTTCAAAGGCAATTTGCCGAAAACAGTCCATTTTGGGATTTTAGATTTTAGATTTTAGATTTTGGATTTTGGATTTTGGATTAAGGATTAGGGATTTATTTTTATAAAGCAGTCGCCGGTATTGATGTGATGGCCGTTGACAAAATCCTGCCAGTCCATTACTCGTGAGCCTGCGGGTTTAATTTTCAGAATCCTTATTCTTCCTTCACCGCAGACGACATTCAAATCGTTGTCAATGCTTCCCGGTGTAAAACCGCCGGTACTGTTTCCACACACTTCGACCAGGACAATGGTCGTGCGAACACATTTGCCGGTCTGTCTTGAAACAAAATCACATTGTGCGCCAGGCCACGACCAAAGACCTCTTATCCTGCTGCAAAGCACATCTGCCGGTTGATTAAAATCGATATAGCCGTCGGTTTTTTTGAGTTTTGGCGCTCGTGTTGCTTTAGAGTGGTCCTGTTCAATAAATCTAACGGTTCCGGCCTGGATTTTATCAATTGTTTCAATGAGTAAAGGCGCTGCAATCTCGGCCAGCCGGTCGTGAACGCTTTCGGCGGTATCCTGCGGACTTATCGGCGTTGAAACGGTAGCGGCAATCAAGCCTGCGTCCATTTTATCGGCAAGTGTGATAATGCTCACGCCGGTTTCCTTGTCGCCGTTTATTACCGCCCAGTTCACAGGGGCTGCACCACGATATGCCGGCAAAAGCGAACCGTGTACATTTATGGCTTTATACCGCGGAATATTTATCACATCACGGCTTACTTTTTGGCCAAAAGCGATTACAACAATAAGTTCGGGAGAAAAAGACCGAACCTGCTCAACGGCCTGTGGGGTGTTTATGTCGGGCAGCTCGGTAAAATCATGATTTGCCGATGATGCCCATTGTGCAACCGCGGTTGGCGTGAGCTTTCTGCCGCGACCGGCCGGCAGCGGCGGATGCGTGAAAATATGCACCAGCTCATGAGGCGACCGGCTCAATGCCTTCAACGACGGAACGCCAAATTCGCCACAGCCAAGATAGACGACCTTCATATATAAATCCGAAACTCGATGAACATAAACAGCCAGTTAATAACCAAATCCGAAATCCGAATATCGAAATCCGAAACAAATTCAAAACTATTAAAACTAAATTTACAAAACCATTATAACTTGATATCCACTTTTCATTTATGGTGTTTTTA
>DYLR01000018.1 GCA_020721975.1 Blastopirellula marina
ACTAAACAATACCCATCCCGAATAAATCGGGGGACTAAATTATAAAAAAGCCCGATAAAATAACAATTTCATCCGTCTATTCACTCTAAGAAGAACATAATTTCCTATACACAAGAATGTTTTATTGACTCGAAAAGGTAATTTGGAGAAAATAGTAAAAAGGGGTGTCTGTATGTATGCTATTTTTGGGGATATACAGATGTCAATATGTCTGTAATAAGGAAGCGGATATCGGCGACAATTAGAAATAGTATTGATATTAGTCTAAACCGGATTTTCCGAATGGTTGCACTGCGATATATAATGCCTTTTTTGATTTGTTTGGCTGTTATGTTTTTTAACGGCTGTCAGAGTCCGCGCAGCCACAGAAAGACCATTGACAAGGCAGTGAATGAAATTATCACTCAAAAACAGGCCGAGGCTCTGGGAAAGACTTATGATTTCAGCATAGAACGTCCCAGCGACATACTCCGCAGACGGCTGATAACGGACCAGAATCTACCGTACAGCAGCAGGGCATCGCTTGGCGCAGAGGAGCTTCAAAAACCGAAATACTGGCCTGAACACGATTTTCCTGCGGCAAAGCATCAAAATGATTCAGCAGCCGGCGACATTAAAGACGAGATTGTGATTTCTCTTAATGACGCTTTGCAGATAGGCGCAAAAAACAGTTTCGAATATCAGACTCAAAAAGAAGAGGTTTTCAGGACGGCATTGTCTCTTGAGCTTGAACGCGATGCTTTTCGCAATACCTTTGCTGCACAGCTCAGCACGGTTTTGAGTACGGATGCAAGCGGCAAACAAACTAAAACCGGAATGGAGGCCGGCGGTGAAGCTTCAGTCAGCCGCAGACTGAAGTCCGGTGCGGAGATTAGCAGTTCTTTGGCGATTGATTTGGCCAATCTTTTCACGCCGGACAGCTTTTCTTCCCGAGGCGTCCTCGGTGATGCGTCAATTTCCGTGCCGCTTCTGCGAGGCTCCGGCAGACATATCGTAACCGAACCGCTCACTCAGGCCGAACGCGAAGTTGTTTATGCAATGTGGAATTTTGAGGAATACAAAAAATCGTTCGCGGTGAAAATTGCCAATCAGTATCTTTCAGTTTTGCAGCAGCTTGACGCAATAAACAACAGCGAGGCGGACTATCGCAGCCGAATTGCTTCTGCACGACGGACAAGACGGCTTGCCGACGCCGGCAGAATACAGGAAATTGAAGTTGACCAGGCCGTGCAGAACGAGCTTCGTGCCCGCCAGAGATGGATAGCCTCGATTCAGTCATATAAAAGCGGGCTTGATTCGTTCAAGGTGTTCCTCGGTCTGCCGGCCGACTGCAATATTACACTTGACCCGAATGAACTTGAACGGCTTGTTGCGCCGACGAAAAAAATAATTGAGGAAATTGCTCAGGCCGGTAAGGCGCGCAACGGCGTAATAACAACATCTTCTGTTGATACGGCAATCGAACTGCCTGCGATAGACCATAATCACGCCGGGCCTTACGAATTCAATGAGCCGCAGGCGGTGCAAATGGCTTTTGATAACCGGCTGGATTTGCGAATCGCCGACGGCAGGGTTTATGATGCTCAGCGGGCAGTTATCGTGGCTGCTGATGCGCTCGGTGCGGAGCTTACGTTTTTCGGCTCGGCACAATACGGCTCAAGACGAACTTTGAATAACGTAAATCTTGAAAATTCGCAGCTGAGAACCAATAAGGGCATTTATTCTGCGCTGCTGACTTTGGATTTGCCGTTTGAAAGGACTGCCGAGGCGATAAGTTATCGAAACAGTTTTATCGAGCTTGAGCGTTTTGTGCGGGATGTGCAGATACTTGAAGATGAAATTAAGTCGCAGATTCGCAACACGCTGCGAAATCTGCTTGAGGCCAGGGAGAATATGTACATTCAGGCCAAAGCGGTATATGTGGCGGAAAAACGGGTAAGAAGCGTAAATATGTTTCTTGAGGCCGGCAGAGCGCAAACGCGAGATTTGCTCGAGGCACAGGACGCTCTTTTGTCCGCACAAAACGATTTGACAGCCTCGGTGGTCGATTATCGCAATGCGGAGCTTGAGATTCAGAAAATTACGGGCGTTTTGGAAGTTGACGAAAAGGGACTTTGGCAGGAATATGTTCCGCAGGGGGTTGTGCAATGATAAAAACGATAAGCATAACAGCGGCAATCGCAATAGCGGTTTTAACAATAATTTTTGTGTCCGGTCTTGCAGTAACAGCTAAAAGCAAAGACCGTATAGATTCAGATGTTCCGACTTATCAGGTAAAACGCGGCACTTTTACCGTCAGCGTTGTCGAATCCGGAGCCATAAAACCAAAAGACCAGATAATACTCAAAAGCGAAGTCGAAGGCTTAAATCCGATTATCTTTTTAGTGCCGGAAGGCACCAGGGTCAAACAGGGCGATTTGCTCGTTGAACTTGATGCAAGCCGTCTTGCCGACCAGAAAATAGACCAGGAAATAAGCGTCCAAAATGCCGAAGCCGCATATATCGGCGCAAAGGAAAATTTTGCCGTGGTTGAGAATCAGGCCAAAAGCGACATCGAACTTGCAGGGCTGAATCTCGAATTTGCACGACAGGACCTGGATAAATATATACATGGCGAATTTCCTTATGAACTTGACAAAGCCCAGGCGGACATACAGCTTGCACAGGAAGAGCTTACAAGGGCACAGGAAACGCTGAAGTGGTCCCGCCGGCTTTTTGAAGAAAAATATATTTCTCAGACGGAGCTGCAGGCCGACGAAATTGCGGAGAAGAAAAAATCTCTCGATGTCGAGCTTGCCCAGAAAAGCAAAGATCTGCTTACCGAATATACATACAGGCGCCAGCTTGCACAGCTAAACAGCGACGTCAATCAGGCTGAAATGGCTCTGGAACGCGCCGAGCGAAAGGCCAAGGCGGACGTAATTCAGGCGCAGGCCGAGCTGAACGCAAAACAATCCGAATATGAGCGGCAGAAAGACAAGCTGCAAAAAATTGAAGACCAGATAAGAAAGGCCAAAATATATGCGCCGACCGACGGTCTTGTGATTTATGCCACCAGCGCAAAGAGCGGCGGATTCCGCAGGTCGGTAGAGCCTCTTATTGAGGGCAAGGAAGTCCGCGAAAGGGAAGAACTGATATATCTGCCCACCGGCAATTCGTCAAAGGTTCAGTTATCAATTCATGAGTCGAATCTCGAAAAGATACAGCCGGGCCTGCCGGTCGTCATTAAAGTTGATGCCATGCCTGGAAAGATTTTTTACGGCATGGTCGAGCGCATCGCTCCGCTGCCTGATGCACAAAGTATGTTTCTGAATCCGGATTTGAAAATTTATTCAACGGAAATTATCATCGACAGCAATTCGGAATCGCTAAGAACCGGAATGAGCTGTCAGGCCGAAATTATTGTCAAACAGTATAAGGACGTGATTTATGTGCCTCTGCAGGCGGTTGTAAAGGTCGGCCGGCAGACTATGGTTTATGTTCGCAAAGGCAAGTCCTTCGAGCCTCAGAATGTAACCATTGGAATGGACAACAATAAAATGATTCATATAATCGACGGTTTGCGTGAAAATGATATTGTGCTGCTGAATCCGCCGCTGAAATCGTCCGCAGAATCGCACGACGCAAACAGCGTCTCGTCTGATAATTCTGCCGACGAGGTGCAGAGGAAAGTTGCCGAGAATCTGCAAAAACCGCCGAAAGTACAAATGAAATTAAAACCTGCCCCGGAACAAGACGCCTCGCAGCAGGAATTCTCAAAAGATGCGATTGAGCAGCCGACGCCGGAACAGATTGAGAAAATGAAAAAACAATTTGAAAATATGTCGCCAGAAGAAAAAGAAAAACTGCAACAGCGTTTCCGGCAGCGGCAGTAAGAAGTGTGAAAAACGCGAAAACAGTCATGAGTCCTCAGTCGTTCGATTTTAGATTTTAGATTTTGGATTTTGGATTTATTTCGGATTTCGATATTCGGATTTCGGATTTATTTGCTATATGGCGCTGATAAGATTTGAGAGAATATTTAAGATTTACAAAATGGGCGAACAGGACGTTCGCGCCCTCGACGGCGTTGACGCATCCTTTCAAAAGGGCAGTTTCTGGGCTGTAATGGGTCCGAGCGGCTCGGGCAAAAGCACAATGATGAACATACTCGGCTGCTTAGACAGGCCGACATCAGGACAATATTTTTTTGCTGAAAAAGACGTAAGTTTGCTTAACGACGATTCGCTCAGCGATATACGTCTGCGGCATATCGGCTTTGTATTTCAAAGTTTTAACCTGATTCCGCAGCTGACGGTACAACGAAATATTGAATTGCCGCTGTATTATCTGGGTATGGAGCCGGCAGCAAGCGCAAAAAGAGCAAGAGAAATGGCAGATAAAATGGGGCTTGGCAAAAGACTGCACCACCGCCCGGCAGAACTGTCAGGAGGACAAATGCAGCGAGTTGCCATTGCACGCGCACTTGCGGGAAACCCGGAACTGATTCTTGCGGATGAACCAACCGGAAATCTCGACAGCGCTACCGGAAAGCAAATTATGGAGCTGCTTACAGAGCTGAACAAAGAAGGCAAAACAATAATAATGGTAACGCATGAGCCTGATATTGCCGCTTATGCACAAAACAGACTGCACATGAAAGACGGCGCGGTTGAAAGAATTGAAGCGAATTGATTATGTTCAGAACAAGATTTACAAGAAACATAATGCTCGGCATTGAAAACCTGTACCTGCACAAGTTGCGGTCTTTTCTGACAATGCTCGGCGTGGTCTTCGGCGTCGGCAGCGTGGTTGCGATGCTTGCAGTCGGAGAAGGTGCAAGCAAGGATGCACTGCAGCAGATTCAAAAACTCGGCAGCAACAATATTATCGTTACATCCATCAAGCCGGTTGAGGAACAAAGCGCATCAACACAGCAGTCCCTTATGAGCATGTACGGTCTTACTTATCTCGACCATGAACGAATAAGGGACAGCTTTCCAAACGTCAGCCGGCTGGCCCCTGCAAAGCTCATAAGAAAAGAATCAAGGCTCGGCTCAAGAGCAGCTGAGCTGAGAGTTGTCGGCACAACTCAAAACTGGTTCGAGCTTGTACCCCGGCCGATTCTGGCCGGCAGAACATTTACTCAAAGGGATGTTGATAATTTTGCCGCCGTGGCGGTGCTTTCGGAATACGGTGCAAGAAAACTCCTTGCTGCACAAAATACCATCGGTCAGACTATTAAAATCGGTGCGGATTATTTTGAAATTATCGGCATTATCAAAAGCGAATCAGGTCAGGCCGGAAATATTCAGATACCCGACCAGGAAATCGACGTTTATATTCCGCTTAGCACAGTAAAAAAATATCATGGCGATATGTTCATCAGGCAAAGCACAGGCAGTATTACCCTGGAGTTTGTCGAACTTCATCAGATTATCGTACAGGCAGATGATATGGAAAATGTCGAATCCGTCGCGGCAGGTATCGAACGGATGCTCCTGAGTTTTCATAAGAAACGTGATTATCTGGTGAGCGTGCCTTTGGCTCTTTTGAAACAGGCACAGGCTACCAAGCAGAGATTTAATATTGTGCTTGGCTCAATTGCAAGTATCAGTCTTCTCGTCGGCGGGATAGGCATTATGAATATTATGCTTGCCTCTGTAACCGAAAGAACACGGGAGATAGGAATCCGTCGGGCCATCGGAGCAAAGCGAATACAGATTATCGTTCAGTTTCTGATTGAAACCGTAGTGCTTTCGACCCTCGGCGGTATTATCGGAATTATTGTCGGCATTACAATACCATCAATTATAACCTACTTTGCGGAAATGCCTACGGTGATAACGCCGGAAAGTATAATACTGCCGCTGTTTATAAGCGTCGGCGTAGGCATTATTTTTGGTTTGTACCCGGCCGTCAATGCAGCGGGGGTTGACCCGATTATTGCCCTGCGACACGAATAAAAAACCCCGCGAACAAATCGCGGGGTTAGTTTTAAAATCTTTTAAAGTCTCTTAATACATTCCGCCGCCGGGGGGCATCGCCGGGGCAGGTTCTTCCTTTTTCGGAATTTCACTGACAATCGCATCAGTCGTCAGCAGCAGCGACGCTATAGATGCGCCGTTCTGCAGTGCGGTGCGCTCGACCTTTGTCGGCACAATTACGCCGAAGTCAATCATATTTCCGTACTGCTTGGCTAAAGCATCATAGCCGAAATTGAAATCTTCGTTTTCCAAAACTTTCTGCGCGACAATTGAACCGTCAAGGCCGGCATTGTTTGCAATCTGCTTTAACGGCGCCATCACGGCACGGCGGACGATGTCGACGCCGACCTTTTCATCGCCTTTGGTCTTGATTTTGTCGAGACACTTTAAAACTTTGACCGAACTGATGCCGCCGCCGGGAAGAATGCCTTCTTCAACTGCGGCACGACAGGCGTGCAAGGCGTCCTCGACGCGAGCTTTCTTTTCTTTCATTTCAGCCTCGGTGGCTGCGCCGACGTTAATCTGTGCTACGCCGCCGGAAAGCTTTGCAAGACGCTCCTGAAGTTTCTCGATGTCATAATCGCTGGTGGACGCATCGATTTCGCGTTTGATTTGTTCGATACGGCCTTTAATTTCCGCTGTTGTGCCTGCGCCTTCGACGATTGTTGTGTTTTCTTTGTCTACAGTTACTCGTTTTGCCGAGCCGAGCATTGTAAGCTCGATTTTCTCCAGATCGACTCCGAGGTCTTCGAATACGGGCTGGCCGCCGGTAAGTACGCCGATATCGCCGAGCATAGCCTTGCGGCGGTCGCCGAAGCCGGGGGCTTTGACAGCACAGCACTGCAATACGCCGCGAAGTTTATTTACTACGAGCGTTGCGAGGGCCTCGCCTTCAACTTCCTCGGCAATAATCAGCAGGGGACGTCCCTGCTTTGCAACCTTTTCCAAAAGAGGCACAAGCGATTTGACGGCACTTATCTTCTTTTCGTGTACGAGAATATAGGGCTTTTCAAGAACGCATGTCATATTTTCAACGTTGTTGATGAAGTGCGGGCTGATGTATCCCTTGTCGAACTGCATACCTTCGACCAGTTCGACGGTGGTTTCGATACCCTGGCCTTCCTCGACGGTAATTACGCCGTCCTTGCCGACCTTATCCATAGCCTGAGCCATTACTCTGCCTATTTCCGCATCCTGATTGGCCGAACATGTGGCAACCTGTTCAATCTGTTTGCTCGAATTGATATTGATTCTCTTTTTCTTCAGCTCGGCGACAATGGCTTCAACCGCCATATCGATGCCGCGTTTTACCTGCATTGCGCTTGCGCCGGCGGTAATGTTTTTCAGACCTTCGTCATAAATTGACTCGGCCAGAATCGTCGCCGTGGTTGTGCCGTCGCCGGCAACATCGGAAGTCTTGCTTGCCACTTCCTTGACCATTTGTGCGCCCATGTTTTCGTAGGAATTTTCAAGCTCGATTTCCTTGGCGACTGTTACGCCGTCTTTGGTAACCGTTGGTGAGCCGAAAGATTTTTCAATAATTACATTTCTGCCGCACGGGCCCAGCGTGATTTTCACAGCCGCGGCCAGTTTGCGAACGCCCTCGCGGATTGCGCTGCGGGCTTCGGTGTTATAGGCAATCATTTTCGCTGCCATTGTATTCTCCTATTGCTAAATAGATTTTAGATTTTAGATTACAGATTTTTAGATTCTTAGGACCGTGTTAGTTTTCAACAACTGCCATTATATCGGATTCGTCCATTATAAGATATTCCTGGCCGGAAATTTTTACTTCCGTACCGGCATAACTTGTAAAAAGCACCTCGTCGCCTTTTTTAACCTGCATTTCACTGCGACTGCCGTCATCAAGAACCTTGCCTGGTCCAACGCTGATAACTTTGCCCCGCTGGGGTTTTTCCTTCGCAGAGTCAGGCAGTACAATGCCGCCGGCAGTCTTGGCCTCGGCCTGCAAACGCTGAACAATAACCTTGTCAGCCAGTGGTCTAATCTTCATTTGCTTATTCTCCTTTCAAAAACGGCTAAATTTCAAAATTTAAAACATTTGATAATAGTTTGCAAAAAATGTGCCATCAGAACACAAGACCATAATATGTGATATAACTGCATTATTGCCAAATAGTTGAATAATATATTGAATACTGATTCGTTATATCGTTAATCTGCATAACTGCCATGCTGACAGTTCAAAGGTTGAATGTACAGCCGGTATGGTTATAATCCGCACTTTCATAGTTTATGAGGCAATTGATGGGATTGACGGAAAGATATAATAAGGTTTTTAAGCAGCTTGGCAAAATAAATCAGCAGCATATTCTTGCTTTCTGGAATCAGCTAAATGACCAACAAAAGCTCGGTTTGCTGGAGCAAATTGAGCAACTGGACTTCAGCCGCATTGCCGGCTGGGTGGAAAATTACGTAAAAAAGGATTCACCTTTCAAGCTGCCGGAAAAATTTGAGCCTGCGGATTATTATTCGGCCGAACCGAGAAATACCGAACAGAAAAAACTTTACGATAAAGCGGTTAAGCTCGGCGCAGATATGATAGCCTGCGGCAGGGTAGCGGCTTTTATGGTGGCCGGAGGCCAGGGGACAAGGCTTGGTTTTGACGGCCCCAAAGGCAATTTTCCAATCAGCCCGATTAAAAACAAGACGCTGTTTCGGCTTTTTGCCGAATATATCGCCGCGGCTGAAAAAAAATATAACAGCACGATAAGCTGGTATATAATGACCAGCCCGCTTAATCACGACCAGACACAGGAAATATTCCGCAATAACAATTTTTACGGCCTTGAACCCGGGCAGATAACTTTTTTTCAGCAGGGAACAATGCCCAATTTTTCACTCGACGGCAAAATCCTGATGGCCGACAAATACACGATTGCTTCATCGCCGGACGGACACGGCGGAAGTCTGCGCGCTATGTATAACAGCGGCGCAATTGCGGATATGAAAAAAAAAGGCGTTGAGCTGATAAGTTATTTTCAGGTTGATAACCCGCTGATAAATATACTTGACCCGCTGTTCATAGGCCTTACGGCGATGAACAATTCGCAAATGTCGTCAAAGGCCGTGCTTAAGGCTTATCCGAAGGAAAGGGTTGGAAATTTTTGCCTGGTTGACGGCAGGGTTGTTGTTATTGAATACAGCGATTTGCCGGACGAAACGGCTGAAAAACGAAACGCCGACGGTTCGCTTGTCTTTGAACTCGGCTCGATAGCGATTCATATTATTGCCCGCAGCTTTGTGGAACAGCTCAATGCAAAGGGATTTGCTCTGCCGCTTCACCGCGCGGTCAAAAAAATTCAGCACATCGACGAGCAGGGCGGCGTTATCAATCCTGAAAAGCCCAACGGGATTAAACTTGAGGCATTCGTTTTTGACGCCCTGCCGATGGCTGATAATTCCATAATCGTCGAAACAAAACGCAGCAAAGAGTTCTCGCCGGTCAAGAATGCCGACGGCGTTGACAGCCCCGCAACAGCCAGAAAGGATTTAATAAGGCGTGCTGCAGAATGGCTCAGGGCGGCAGGCGTAAAAGTGCCGACAGATAAAGAGGGAAATGTCGACTGCATAATTGAAATGGCCGCTTCTTTCGCTATCGAACCGGCAGATGTAATTAACAGCACCCATCTGCCTGAAATGATTAAACCCGGCGAAAAAATTTACCTGGAATAAATACTGTTTGTAGTGGAAATTTTATGTCCTCAAAGGTACTTTTGTAAAAATTCATTAAGAAGACATATCTTCAATCCATTTACTTGTTGCAGTTTATCTTTTAGTCTCTCATCTGTAGTCAGTACGATTCTGTCCTGATTTAAATACCACAGTTCCATGAGATATAAATCATCAGGGGGTGTTATATCAGCAATTTCCTGGGGCAATTTTTTCGTATCGCCATAATTTACAATTATGGTTTTATCAGAGTTACAAAATAAAAGGTTATGTAATTTTGAAAACCGATTTTTGAAATCACTATCCCATCCGAATAGTTTCATAAAATTATGGAATTTATTCACAAAAGGGCTGTTTCTTTTTATTACAATTTTATCGTTTCTGCCCACAAAAGCATTTACAAATTTTATCGCGTTTATTTTGTTGCTTTCATCAGCGTCCGGACGCAGATATTCCAGCAGCCACTCATTGACTACTATTTCCATTGATGCTCCCTCATCGGATGTCAAAGAATTCTTTAACCTGTTTCAATTCCGCCTCATAAAAGCTTTTTAGCCCGCCGCGAATCTGCCCTTTTTCGCTGACTTCCTGTCTTTCAATTATTGTTTCCTTGTCATTTTTTGAAAGATAATAAATATAAATATCCTGTGCATTGAGTTTACCCTGAGCCACATGGTTAAGAAGTGAAAGTACAATATGCTCACTATGAGTTGAGATTATTAAATTTTTTTCTTCATTCTGTGCAATACTCACAAACACATCAACCAGTTTATCCATTAGTTCGGGATGCAGGTGAATTTCAGATTCCTCGATACATACTGTAGATACCTCTTCTCTTAAACATTTTGTCAGAATAGTAACCAATTGATTTGTCCCAAATCCTTCGTTTACAAGGTCGCATACAAGACCGGTGGTACGGTCTCTCGATTGAAGATTGTAGTTGGCAGTACCTACAATCGGTCTTACCTGAAAAACACGGTCTATCATTTGCTCAAGATAATGTGCTACTTTAGCCTCCAAATCACGGTTTGCGGCTAAAAGCGTGGCTAATTCGTCTTCATTTAACAATTGCGGCTGCATTGGAACAGAGGAGTAGCTCGGTTTCGTAAAACCCCTTCTCAATGGGATAAAATCCACACCTCTTAATTCTTCAACAGGCGCATTAATACTTTCCTGTAAATTTATCACCATTTCTTCCTTGGTTTGCTCAGATTTGTCAAGATCCGGAATCATCGTATTTTCAGACACAGGAGAAACGTTTATATTTGGCGTCAGACCATTCCAGACAATTTTAGCCAAGCCGAAAGGTCCTGCCACCTCAGCATTTGCAGTTTTGTTTGCCGAATATGGGAAAGTCACATCAACACCGAGGGAAATTTTGTACGGCTTAAAAGTTTCTAAATTAAGTGATGATTTCCTTTTCCCTAATATAGCTGTATATTGCGATTTAATTTCATTCCCTGTGGTTTCAATTCCCAGGCCAATATCATAATTTTCCTTCTTCAGGTAAACAGATTGTGCAAAACCGCCAAGATTTAAAAAACCAAGATTCAAAAAACCGTCTATCGCCTGATTAGGATTCAAAACAACATTTTTCAAGGTTAATAATCCGTATATAATGCTTGACTTGCCGCTGTTGTTGGGACCGGTAAGAATATTTATCTTCCCTAAAGGCACTTCGCCATTGCGGATACTTCGAAAGTTATTAAAAAATAGTTTTGTAATCATTTTCGGATATCTCCTATATGACGTTTATTTCTCGAATAAATCAGTATTATCATAGCCTTAAAATCAGGAAAAGCAAATCAAAAAAACAGCAGTCAGGGCTGTCCCACTGTTGACCGTTACGTGCTGTCCGCCAACATAAACTTATACAATTTGCGATTAAAGATTTTCATTTTTCCCGTGTGTCCTGGGTTTCGCTGTACCGGCCTTCGTAAATATCACGGCGGGTAAGAATTCCAAAAATCGTCTTAAAAATAATCGTTATATCAAGCCAAAACGATGCGCTATCGACATATTTCACATCAAGTTCAAGTTTGGCCTCGCGCGTAAGCTGCCCTCTGCCGCTGATTTGAGCCAGACCCGTCAGACCCGGCTTGACCAGCAGCCGGCGCTTTTGATTATCATCCCACTCGGCAATCTGCTCGACATACAAAGGCCTTGGACCCACAATCGACATCTGCCCGGCAAGCACGTTGAACAACTGCGGCAGTTCGTCAAGCGAATATTCCCGCAGCCGGCGGCCAATCCCTGTTATTCGCCGGTCACAGGCGTCTTTAGGGCTTGGCCCGTAAGGGTCGATATCCGTGCGCATCGTGCGAAACTTGTATAACGTGAACGGCCTGCCGTTGAGACCTGCCCGCCTTTGACAAAAGATTGCCGGACCGGGGCTGTCGCGCTTAATGAGAATAAACAATAAAATAAACAGCGGCAGCAGCAGTACTATTGCAGCCAGAGAAACCACGATGTCAAACAGGCGTTTTGAAAATCTGTAAAACATAACAAAAGATTACCACAATATCAGACAAAAAAACAGTACCAATACGGCTGATATACGACATAACCGTTTATTCAAATAATTAAAATCTCACAGACCAGCCGTAAGATTTTCCGTTCAGGCAGCATTCAGACAAACAGCATTCAAAATCACAAAACAGGCAAATCAGTACTGAAAACGCACCTGAAGAGCGAAAATTTTACAAATTTATTTGCTACACAGGCATATTTCAGTATTATTATGCAGAAAATAGCGGTTTGGACCGATAAAATTCTAAAGTTCAGACCCCAAAAGGCCGATAAAAATACAGATACGCGGGTTTGCAGGCGTAATATGGATGTTATGTGATATTTCCGACACAAAACGGAGTTTGTTAAAAGAGGAAAGATATGAGGACTATCGCGGTCATCAATCAGAAAGGTGGATGTGGCAAGACCACAATTACTCTGAATTTAGCCAGTTGCCTGGCTCAGTCCGGCAAAAAGACATTACTCGTGGATATGGATCCGCAAAGCCACTGTGCGGTCGGTCTGGCTGTTCCGGAGGACCAGATTGAACAAAGCATTTATGACGTACTTATCGGAGACAGCCGCGGAGAGCCGCTGCGGATTTCCGAAATCCTCTGGCAAATAAGCGAAAATTTTGAGCTTGCACCGTCAAGCATTGACCTGGCCGCCTTTGAACAGCAGATGTCCGGTATAGCCGGGCGGGAAAACTGCCTCAGGCGCGTGCTTGACACGGCGGCAAACGATTACGATTACTGCGTGGTTGACTGTCCGCCTTCGGTAGGGCTTTTGACTTTCAATGCGCTGCGGGCTGCAAGCGATGTAATAGTGCCTGTCGAGACGGGATATTTTTCACTGCACGGGCTTAGTAAACAGCTCGATACGCTGAGCATACTTTGCAAACAGTGCTCGCAGCAAATCAATGTAATGGTGCTGGCAAGCATGTACGATATTCGCACAAAGATGGCTCGTGAGATTCTTGCGGAACTGAAAAAGCATTTCGGCGACAGGATGTTTCAAACGGTAATCAATTTTAATACCAAGCTGAAGGAGGCCGCCTCGCTCGGTCAGCCGATTAGCGAATACGACCCGTCGAGTAAAGGGCATAAGGATTTCCTGAGCCTTGCGGACGAGCTGATTGCATCCGACACAACGACACAGCGGTCAAGAATGGTCAATGAACTGCACCGCAAAATTGAACAAATCAGCGCCAGTGCGGATGTGATGCTTGCTGAAAGCAAAATTGAAAAAGTCGAAACGCCTCAGGTTTCAGCGGCAATGTCGGCAAATGTACTTGATGCGAAGATAGCCGATTTCTACGGCGTAAGACAAATGGAGCAGGCAGTAATGTTTGTATCGTGTTATCCGCGAGCCGGCAAGGTGTGCATCGCAGGCGACTGGAACAACTGGCAGCCCGAGGAAACATCTCTGCAGGCCATACAGGATTCCGGCAAATGGTACACAACTGTCAAGCTGCAGCCAGGCAAATATCGCTACCGCTATGTTGTTGACGGGCAATGGATGCAGGACCCATATAATGACTCAACGGAGATGAACCCCTACGGCGAATACAATTCGGTGCTGGAAGTAAAATAAAAGCGCACGGCAAAGCGATTGTTTTCCGCCGTAATTGCCTCGCAGACTTTCCCGAAAGGCCAAAAAGTTTGTTTTGTAAGACGTTCTTCATGGCCTTACACTGCCGCTGTCGGTGGGCGGCGGTATCAGACTCCCTCTTTTTCATTATCCGGCTCGTTTGCCTCGGCGGGCGTATTGGCGTCCGGCGGAGTAATGTCTTTCAGCAGACTGTCAAGTTTCTTCGTCAGATTTTCAGCCTGCCACTGCGATATCTTAAACAGCCAGCCTTTATGTTCGGCGGCAAATTTTCCCGCGTTGTCGCGGGCAAGCAGTTTGGCTTCCTTTTCCTTTAATTGTTCCTGTGGCTCATCCTGCGTGATTGTTGTCGGCACCTCGCCGATATATTTTGCAGTTGCACTCGCCCAGTAATTGTCGTTGTCCTTACCGATATTCAGCGTATAAATTATGTTATTGCGCATTTTATATTCACAGGAATAGTCAAATTTCATTCCATTGTCGCCGGCCTTTTTGACATCCTCAAAACGCAGAGAGCTTATAGCCCCTGTTACGGATGATGCGGACGAGCTGTCAAATTCTTTTCCTGCCGGGATGTCGGCGATAAGTTTGATGTTCTGATTGGCGTCCTGGGCTAAAACATATTTAAAATCAGGCCCTGATATGCTGACCTTTTCAACATCATTTCGTTGTGTCTGTATAAGCTGCTGCTCGATGTAATCCATTGGAGCAGTTCTAATCCAGGGAACGGACGGGGTGATATAAACGTCGTTGCTGTCTGTCGTGCGGACAAAATTGCCGCCCCTGTCGCGTGATTTGCCGACGATGAGGCCGGTAATTTCATTGCCGTCGGCCCTTGCAAATTTAACAATAGTGCCGGCCTTGTCCGCCGCAACCTCAAGGTCGGCATGATTCTGCGGGTCGCTGCTGTATGGTTTAGACTCTACCTGAACGTCCACAGCTGCGGTTATAAGTTCGTTGATAACACTTGTTTTGGCAGGATAATCGTCTTTTTCAACAACCACAAAACCTTTTCCTTCTTTGCGCAGCGTTGTTTTATTGCCCTGACCGCTGACATCGATTCGTCCAATAGCCGAGGGGTCAAGTCCCTGAATAAGATATGTTGTTGCTCCCTGCGATGCGGCAGGCGGCCTGTTTACGCCCCTGTCAACAGCTATTGCCAGAATGACCATTATGGCAGCCGCTATTCCGAGAACTATAAGAGTTTTGTTATTATTCATCTGCAACTCCCTGTACTTCTATAGTTTTTGATATTTGGCATTTGATTTTCGATTTATCGTTTTCTTCTGACCGCCCGCTAACGTTCGCGGCTCTGAAAGCACCCGGCGAATAATTGTATCACGGGCGAACGATTTATGTATGCGCGCCTGCGCCCGATATGTACTGACGTTTGCGCGTTGTGCGATAAATTCCCAGCACAAGCGCAATAATCAAGATACAAACCGGGGCAGCCAGCATATTGATATTTCGCAGCTTGTTGCCGAGTTTTTCAATTTGCACCACCCGTTGTCTGCTCACTTCCTTGAGTTTGCGTTTGGCCTGCCTGATTTTCAGCTCAAGTTCTTTTTTCTTGTTAATAATTGAACTGCCAACAAGAGCCTCTTCGCCCTGTTTGGCGGAAGAAACAATGTCCTGTAATTCCTTTTCAAAGCCGGCTATCTCGGCGTTTATCCTGCCGACCTCCTCGGCCGTACTTTTTTCCGCCCGGGCTTCAATGGCGTCAACTTTGTCAAAAGGCCGTTTGAAATTGCCTCTGCTGCGGATACTTACCAGTTCCGACGAACCGCTTAAATCGTCTATGACATTCATCAGCAGTGCGGCATTGTCGCCTGTTACCATCGTGCCGAAAAACGACTTCTGATACGCAATAATATCGCTGATGAAGTCAACATCGGCAATCACCGCCACCACGCAGTCATTGCCGTCTTTTACGCCTGTGAGTTTTTGTGCAACCTTGATTTTCTTCGGCTCGCCGCCGTTCGGGTCTGCCGGTGCATTGGGGTCGTCTATTTCATTTTCAACGGTAATGCCGTTCGGAAACGCGCTTTTGAGTTTTCCGGTTACCAAATATGCCATATTGACGGGCTTTGAGCCGTCGAAAAATTTCTCCATCAGTCGGGCTGCGTCCGGCATCATCAGCTCATAAGGGCTTTCCGGTTTCCACGTATTTCCACGATTTGTTGTCATAAGCAAAGGCGTATATTCCACGTCTTTGAAATTATTCGGGTCGCCATATTTTTCCAGCGCTCCCGGAAACAGCATTCGCACATCATTCAGCGGAGCGGTGGCTACCTGCTTTTTATTAAAACATTCCGAAGTAAGCTGCAGATATGCAATCAGTTTCTCCGGCCTGTCGTTGGGTCGCAGCGATACGCGAGCCGCAAGCTGGCGGTCGCCTGCGAAGGTATTTTCAGGCATATCGAGTCCCCAGGCGTGCAGCAGGGTGTTCAATTCGGAGCTTTGCGACTGCATCTGGCCGTACATCATCTGCTGCTGAGGCGGTCTGTCGGAAATGCAGTACGGGTCGGTCATAATTATCGTCCTGCCGCCTTTCAATACGTACTGGTCGATTGCAAACCGTGTCTGCTCTTTGAGTTCCTTGGGGTGAATCACGATAAGCATATCGATGCTCTCTATACTGTTGACGTCCGGCTTGATTTCCTTAACTTCATACTGCTGGCGGAGCTGTTCGATAAATGTCCACGGCCCCTGCGGCTCTTTGCCCTGCATACGCATCATTTGCGCCATATAACCGGAGGTATCATCGCCGAACACCGGCAGAGAACTAAGAATGCCGATGCTGCGCTTCTGGCGGGTGATAGCCGAGTCTATCAGATAACTGATGTCATATTCAATGAAGTTTTGTCTGTCGGGCGAGAAAAACGGAATCGTCTTTTCAACGCCGAACTGGGTCTGCACAACAAGACCGAAAAAGAAATTTTCCTCCTCGGTAATCGGAAACTTCTGCAGGCCGAATCGCATAGCCTGTTCTTCCTCGTCGGAATAAGGCCTCGGGTCTATTATATCCAGCCTGACCATCCCGTTTGCTGCTGCGACGTATTCTTCGAGCAAGGCCCTTACAAATTCATAATAGTTATTGAAAAAGCGAATCTGGTCGGGAGCTTTCATTGCCGCAGTTCTGGCATAGTAGAGCTTTACCGTTATCGGCTGATTAAGTTTTTTGAGAATAGCTTTGGTGCCGCCGCTGAGCGTGTAAAGCTTCTGTTCGGTAACGTCAACCTTCCACGATTTACCTATATTCTGACAAACGCTTATAGCACAAAAAGCAATTATTAGTACAAGAATAACCGCCAATGTTGCCTTAACTGTCCTGTTCATCAGCTTGCCTTCCTTTCGTTAAGAATAAATGCCGTGGCTGCCAGCCAGCCGGCCATAAGTATTATAAAATACGACAGGTCGCTGAATTTGACCACGCCTCGCTGAATGGATTCGAAATGGACCTGAAAACTCATCTGCTCTATTGCAGCAAGCAGACCTGCCGGCAGAAAACCGGCCAGATAATTCATCGTCGTGGGCATTCCCGCGAATACCAGAACCGCGCAAGCCGTTACCGCCAGAATGAACGCGATAACCTGATTTTTGCTCACAGCCGAAAACAGACATCCTACCGCGAGGAAACCACCGGCCATAAACGCACTGCCTATATAGCCGGTAATTATCAGTCCCATATCCGGCTCGCCGAGCCAGGCGACAGTCAGCGCCATCGGAAATGTCATTACAAGCCCGACAATGATAAAAAGCCAGGCCGCAAAGAATTTGCCAAGTATCGCCTGTGTTACGGTAATCGGCAGAGTGAACAGCAGTTCAATTGACCCGCTCTTGCGTTCCTCGGCCCACAGCCTCATTGCTGTCGCAGGCACCATAAACACAAACAGTAAAGGCAGGTTCATAAAAAACATACGCATGTCGGCCTGACGTGCTTCAAAGAAACCCTGCTTAAACGTAAGGTAGCCGGCAAAAAAAAGGAAAATTACCAAAAACACATAAGCAACCGGCGTGGCAAAATAGCCCTTAAATTCACGTTTGAATACAGCCCAAAAACCTGTCATTTGTAAACTCCGTAATAATGAGGAATTTATGCACTTTTTTTCGTTATTTTTCTGAATACTTCATCAAGCTCACATTTGTACTCTTCTTTGAGTTTGGCCGGAGACGAATCAACCCGAATCCTGCCCTGGTCAATAATTATCGTCCTGTTGCAGACGGCCTGGACTTCTTCAAGGATGTGGGTTGATATGATAATACATTTATCTTTGGCCATTTTGTTGATAAGCTGACGAACCTCGTATTTCTGATTGGGGTCAAGGCCGTCGGTAGGCTCGTCAAGAATCAACACTTTGGGGTCGTGTATCAGCGCCCCGGCCAGGCTTGTTCTGCGCCTAAAGCCCTTGGAAAGCGTATCAATCGTCTGATGATAAACGCCTTCAATGGCACACATAGGCACAATACGGTCAAGCGCTTTTGTGCGGGCCTGGCCGTTGATTTGTCTGGCATCACAGACAAAATTCAGAAAACCCGCAACGGTCATTTCATTGTAAAGCGGGGCATTTTCGGCAAGATAACCAATATTTTTACGAACATCCACCGGCTGCTTTACTATATCGAAGCCGTTAATGCTTGCCGTACCGCTGTCAGGAGCAAGAAAGCAGGCCAGCATTTTCATTGTGGTACTTTTGCCCGCTCCGTTGGGGCCTAAAAAGCCCAATACCTCGCCGGTCTGTGCTTCAAAGGAGATGTCATCCACGGCGATAATTGGACCGAATGTTCTGCGTAGCCGATTGACCTTAATCATATATTTTCCCGTTAACTTTACTTTAATTCCTGTTTTTTGCGTATATAGGGGGCGAATTATACCAAGACTTGCGTCAATTTCAAGGGCATGTCGATTCTTTACGCTGTTTGTGCGGATTCAGGCAATAAATGAACGGGCTTGCAGTTTTTATTGAAGCCGGATATAATAAAAGTTCTGTCCGTTATTTTGCGGGGAGTAGCTCAGCTTGGCTTAGAGCGCTGCGTTCGGGACGCAGAGGTCGCAGGTTCAAATCCTGTCTCCCCGATTTTTTTGTTTATAGACCATTTGCAACATCAACTATTTTCAGCACTTATGAATCGGGTTCAAATGAGGGCCAGTTTCCTTTAAAGTTTGAACAGGGGCCATTTCTGGCAAATTTCATGCATTTTCGGCTTTTTTATGCAGTTTTTGTTTGCATCGACAGGATCACCAAAAAGGGATAACAGGGTACATTGTACCCCCTTAGTGCTAATTCTTCGTGTGTGATGTAATCGGGACCGATCCAGTCTAACATAATCGGCGGTAATCTGACAAGTTCAATACACAGTTTCGGATTCAGTTCATGAATAATCTGCCAGGGGTTTTTGTCACCCTTGTGCATATTCTCTCGAACCAGATTGTAGCCCGCCTGATAACTGGCGGCCACGGATCAGCCGGGCCGGTACATTCGATTTTAATCGATTCCTCATACGTCGTCTCCATTATAGCATATTCCTGACGACGCATAAAATACCACCTGCAAAAAACCATGTCATGCACGCTTACTGAAAAGACACGCTGATCACCGCCCGCAAATACGGCCGGCCGGATTCAAAAAAGGTCAGCGCCTCTATAGGTGGATGGGTTTGATCGCCTGTTGACATATGGGATAGAACAATATCATCTTCTTATACTAATTCCCAGCAGGCCGACAATTACTTCGTTGGCAATAGCTTCCATTTTAATCTCTGCCAAATCCTTTTGGGGATCCGGAAAAATTCTTTGCACTATGCCATGATTGTAATCACTGAAATACACTATTTCATTTTTGGTCTGCAAAGCCGGAACAAGCCAATCGTCAAAATTTTCAGGATGGATAAGACTTGTAAATTGCTTTGAACCATCGCGGTAAATAAGAGTGAAGCGTGCATTTTCCACCCAACTCTGCATCGGGTTGGTAACACCGATAAAGAACAAAGCCAGTTCAGCAACCTTTCCATCCAATGGAATTTGCATGCTGTTGGGGAAATTGTCCCATATCGACACACACGCAATATCATGTCCGCTTTTCGGCACTGAAAATTTTATGCCTGACGGACTGCAAAATATACCGTTGGAACGCTTTAGAGCCGTATCGTCAATTTTCACCGCATTATGACCGGCGTGATTCCATTCCCAGGCATATCTGCCATTTAGGCGAACGCCAATTGAATAACCTTTAGGCCGAGGCGATCTATATTCCAACGTATGCAGTTCTTTGAGAGAGCTGTTAAAATATCCGGAAATGTCCAGCGGCACAAATTTGCGTATGATGCTCTTGTCGGAAGAAGATGCCTTTTGAACAATTGCCTTTTTTTCCACCATAAAATCCGCAGCCATCCATGCATCAAACTGCTCGGCTTTAACACGGATAAACATAGTGTGAAGGCCGGATGCGGTTTTTACATCTGAGTGCAGTTTATTGCCAAAAACAGAAGCATTTCCAAACGCCCCGGACGGATCCTGATAATCGGTTATTTCTCCATCAGATGTTTCAATAACAATTTTATTACCGGTGAAGGTTTTTGATAAGTATGTAATGGCTGGAATCGGTTTTTTGCCGTGAATTACCTGAAGGCTGACAAACCCCGATGCCTTTGTCTGTACGATCAAATAGCAGCAATTGATTGCAGATTCCGTTTTAAATTCCACTAATGCGTCATTAAGCAAAACCCCTTCAATTTCGGCAGACCGCAACGGTAATTTGATTATTTTGTTGCATTTTTTGTCACAATAAAAGGAAAAATTTTCCTGATTGCCGTCACGGTGGTAGCTGTATGATATATCTTTTAATTTGATATTTGCGCATGTCCAGTCGTTCGGGAAGTTAGGAGCAATTTCAATAAAATCATCCAGCAAATGAAATCTTATACCGTAAAGGCCTTCCACAATCAGGCGAAGATACATGCTTGAGATGTCGGAAAAATCCAAATCGCCTATATCGCTTGCACCACGTCCGGTTAGAACATGGCTGACCAGGCCGGGATTTCTGCCTGTAAAATAACTGTCTATAATTGCGTTTAATATCTCCAGACCCTTGTCTTTCAGTCCTACCTGAAAATATGCCAAAGCAAGATGAATGTTTTCAGCCGGGAACACTCCGCAGGTGGAATACTTTTTAGGATACCAGTTGGATGAAAATACGAGCCGTCCCTGCCGGTTAACTGTTCTTTCATTGCGAAGATGTGTCTCGGTAAATCTGAGCATCTGATAGGCCTGAAACATATCGACAACGCCACAGCCAATTGACAGGTATATCGTTGCAAGTTCCGGCGAAGGGTATACAAGTTTACTCAACTTGACTGACTTTTAGAACGGGATTTTAGACGATGAACGTGATTTTT
>DYLR01000019.1 GCA_020721975.1 Blastopirellula marina
AATCGCCGTAGATGTCCTGTTCGGTAATTTTCATTCCCGGCGGCAGACCCTGAACTGTAGCCGAAAGGCCATCCTGATACGACCCGCCGGAGACCGTTACCTGAAAAAAACGCCCAATATGACAGCCAATCATTTTGAACTCCAAAAAAATACGATAAGCTCGCAGGCACGTCCTGCGCGTCAACAATACCATTAATTCGCGGTAACACGATAATTTGACCCCGATGACAGGCATCGGGGCTGACAGTTGTGTGATTTTATTCCATTTTTCATGCTACGGCAAGACAAAATGGATAATAAAGGCATAAAAAAAAGGCACGACAGTTTATATTATATCGTGCCTTGAAAATCGGATTTTTACAGGTTTAATTCACCGGTGCAAAGGCCTCGTTTTCGGCGTCATCCTGCAGGATAATATTCGGCCTGACAAGGATGAGCAGAATATTAGAATCCTTAACCTTGCTGCGATTTGAGAACAATCTGCCCAGCAGAGGCACTTTGCTTACGCCGGGAACGCCGGACTCAACGTTGATTTCACCGGCAAGTTTCTGGCCGCCGATAAGCAGCGTCCCCCCCCGCGGCACGTTCACACGAGTCTGAACCGTGGCGTACTCGATTGACGGGAAGGTAATCGGATGTTCCTTGCCGGCCTGGTCAAATACGTTGAACGTGGTATCAAGATTAGCCTGACTGTAAGAAGTGCTGATTTCAAGCAGCACATAATTTTTGTCCGGGCTTATTGTCGGTTTTACGTTAAGCACCACGCCGTCGGTAACCTGTTCAATCTGCGGGTCGGCAGTAACAATAGCGATAGGATTTTCCCCGTTGGATGTAACCTCCTGGAAATCCCAGTCTTCAATATAGGCACGCTCTTTATTGACTCTAATATACGCCCGCTCGTTATTTAGAATGGTAACCTTGGGAGCGGTAAGCGACCTTGTATCTCGGTGAGCTTCCGTAGCACGGATAAGGAACTCAACGGCAAGGTCGTCAAGTATCGGAGTATTATAAAGACCGCCGAACGACAGGGCGTTGCCCGCGAAATTCGAACCAGGCACAATGGTCGGCTTGGTGAGCGTCGTCTGGTCGCTGTTCTGATTAAAGACTATAGGCGACAGATTGCCCTGCTGGCCGAGAAAGATATTGAAGTCCATACCGATATCTTCAAGGAAGTTCTCGGTAACAAACAGGAATCTGGCTTCAATCGACACCTGTTCGCCGAGCGATTCTTCAAGGTCTTTAATAAGATCTTTGATTTTTTTATGCACTTCCGGCGTTTGGCGAATTACAATTTTTGTGGCCCTTTGGTTCTGTACGGATTGATCGCCCGGCAGGGCAATCGTGCCCTGGCCGCCATTTTCAAACCATGTTTCCGGGTCAATACTGTTAATAATAAGTTCGCGTATCCAGTCTATCTGAGCACCTTCAAGCTCGGAAATATCGGTCTGGCCGGTATCGCCCTGCGTAGCGTCTTCGCCGGTCGTCAAATCTGCGGTAAATTGTGCAGGCGGAGCGATAATACGGCTTATATCATAGACCCTTGCAACCATTCTGTCCGGCAGCGACGCCCTGCTTGCCACGGTCACAATGCCTTCCTGCACGGCATAACCTATATCGGCAAGACCGCCGGAAACCGATTTAAGCAGTTCTTCAAGGGCTTTGCCCAGTGCAATACCCTCGATACCCTGCCAACCGATAGGCGTATCGCGTTCGACAAACGCATTGTCGGACAAATCTCTCCATCTGACACTAAGTTTGAGAGGCGGTTCAATCGAAGTACGAACGATTTCGATTGCCTGCTCAAAAGTGGTTTCCGGCGTAAGAGCCGTCAAATCAACTATCTCTTCGAGCTGCTTATATGTAGCCGAATCGGCAGGGCTGTAGCCTTCCTGCATACGTTCCTTATTGCGGGCGACGATTTCTTTCCAGTTCTTCGGATAGGTTATATCCTCGCTGTGAGCAATTGTGGCCTTGTCGATTTCGTACAGAGTATCGAGGTCGGCCCTGTCAATTTCCTTTTGCAGTTCGAGCTGACGGCGGAAATTGATAAGGTCTTCCAGAGTTTGTTTCATTACAATGGCCTGCTTGTTGGTTTTATCTATCGCAAGAAGCATTTCAAGCTGGCCGAGAGCCTGCTCATACTGCTGCTGCTGCTGATACGCAACGGCGTTATTCATAAGGTCTTCAATTCTCTTTGCACGGTCTGCATCCTGCTGCGCACGGAGATTTTTTTGCACCTGTGCGGCTTCTATCTGAGCCTGTTGAGCCTTTTTAGCGGCAAAGGCTATCTCGGTTTGTTCGAGGTTCTTCAAAATAGAATCAAGCTTATTTGAGTATTCGCTGTACAGCACATCGCCCAGCAGCAGTTTATTACCTTCAACCAGACCGCTTGCACGACTTATGGCCGCGCGAGCCATAGCGAAATCATTTGCATCGGAATACTGCTTTGCTTTGGCGACGGCATCGTCAACGATTGCCCTCGTATAGCTTTGCTGTATCTGCTGCTTCTGCCTTACTACGTCAAGATAACTGGCCTGCGGCGGGGCGGGCGGTTCAGCACCTGCAACTTTGGGCTCTGCATAACCGGCGGTATTCAGACCGACGGCAGGTGCAGAGGGTACAGGCGGAACATTTGTTTCCGAAACAACCGCAGATGAAGATTGAATTTCAGATACCGCCGCGGTATTGGCAGAAACCGGAGGAAGTTCAACAACGGTACCGGCAGAAACAGCAGCGGCAGACTGTTTTGCCTTTTCAATCTTTTCCAGGGTTTCGTTTTGCAGTTCGCCAGCCGCACTGACTGCGCTGAGAAGTTCGTTAAGAACCGCAGCATCTTCGGCATCAAGGTATTCTTTGTACTTGGCGGCTCTCATAAGCGTAATCTGCGCCTTGTCAAGCTGGCCGCGACGATACTGCTCCTGTCCGACATCCAGCAGTTCTTTGCCGGTTTGCTTAAAGACCTTTTCCTTGGCCGCCGTATTGGCTGTTGCCCCTGCAGGGACAACAACGCAAACAGCAACTACCCACAGCAGCGCCAATAATGTCCTGATAACTGTCTGCCTGTTTAAATTTAAAATTGTAAACACCGTCGTATCTCCTAAAAGCAAGTAAGGTCAAGCATCAGATTAAGAACCGAAAGCTTCAACCACCCATACACGTAATACTTACACCCCTTTCCGAGAGTCCCTATTTTAACCGATGTCAATTATTTTTTCAAGTTAAAAGGTTGAATCTGCCGATAAACATTTGTTTTGACGGTACAAATCCTTTATGATACCCCCCAAAATACTTTTTTATCGGTATCAGTGCTGAAAAAGCGGTTAATGACCGGTTTAAAAAAGCTAAATTTTCCAGGGAAAAATTATCAATACTAATACTGCGGTGCGGGTTTAGCCATAAATGGATTCAAAAGATTCATATTTCATACTTGCTTTAGAGACATCAGGCAGATTTGGGTCTGTTGTTGCAGGCAAAAACGACACAGTTTTCCTTGAAAAATCTTTTTCCGATATTTTGCGACATTCAGCGGAGCTTTTCGGCACAACCCGGCAGATTTTGTCGGAATTAAATGCTCAACCTCGGGATGTCAAAGAGGTTTATATAAGTTCCGGTCCCGGCAGTTTTACAGGATTGAGAATAGCCTTTGCGGCGGCCAAAGGCTGGCATTTGGTAAACGGAGCGAGGGTGGTCGCAGCGAACACTATGGATGTTTTGGCACAAAATGCCTTGCAATATATTAAGGATAAGAATATAAATTCCAAACAAGCCTGCGATGCCAGAGTTGGCATAATTATAGATGCCAAACGTGGCCAATTTTTTACTGCAGTGTTCAAATATATTAACGGCCAATGGCAGCGAGTTTCAGAAGACCAAATGCTCACGGCGGCAGAATTTTTAAATTCTTACTGCGGCGGTGGGCCTCCGATGTGGCTGTTGGGTGAAGGACTGCTTTATTACCAAAAGCTGTTCAGTCATCCCGACGTAATTATTTTGCCTCAGGAATATTGGCATGCCCGTGCATCGGCGGTGTTTGCCGTGGGTCGAAAACTCGCAAAGGCAGGACAATACAGCAATCCTGCCGGCCTTGTGCCGAACTATTTACGCAGGCCGGTAGAATAATCCCCCGAAACCTGGGGGCTGAGCAGGACTATTATAAGGTATAATTTATGAAACTTGAAAAATTCTCTATTGGTACAGGCGACAGATTCACACGTTCAACCCCGGCACAGCTCGACGCCGTTATTGCCGCTGAAAAACAGGGGGTAATGGTAATCCCCGTCTGGAACAAATCGTTCCGCGAACACAGTATTATCGGCTCACAGCCGGTCCAGACACAGGCTGCCGCTCAACAGGCCGTCAAACTCAAAAACTGGAAACACCCCTATCATCTCGACGCCGACCATATCAATCTGAATACGGTTGACGGATTTGTTCCGTATTGCGATTTTTTTACGCTCGACGCAGCCGATTATATCGGCAAACCTGCTGCTCAACAGGAGGTTGATGCCTTTATCAATCGCAACCGGAAATTTATCGGCAATCTCAAAATCGAAGGCATAAGCCATCCCCTGCATATAACCGGACGCGATATCGAGTTGATAGCCTGCAAATTTCTTTATGCGGTAAAACAGGCCGGCGCAATTTACCGGCATATCTGTGAAAAGAAAAATTCGGATGATTTTATAACCGAATTTTCCGTTGACGAATCCGACCAGCCGCAAAGTCCGCTGGAAATGCTGTTTATACTTGAAGCAGCGGCGTATGAAAAAATTCCGATTCAAACCATCGCCCCGAAATTTACCGGCAGATTCAACAAGGGCATCGATTATGTCGGAGATGTGAATAAATTTGAAATACAATTCAACGATAACCTTGCAGTGATAAATTTCGCTGTTAAAAATTTTGGATTACCCTCGAATTTGAAAATCAGCGTACATTCAGGCAGCGACAAGTTTACGCTCTATCCGATAATCAACAAGGGAATAAAAAAACTCAATGCCGGTCTGCACCTCAAAACTGCCGGGACAACCTGGCTTGCCGAGCTTGTCGGTCTTGCAAAGTCCGGCTCACGGGGTCTGGCTGTCGCGAAGAAGGTCTATCGCGGAGCCGTCGGCAGATTTGACGAGCTTTGTAAGCCTTATGCTACCGTAATTGATATTGACAAAACCAGACTGCCGGACGTGCATGTTGTTGACGGCTGGGATGAACGGTCATTTGCCGAGGCGCTGGACCACAATCAGAGCTGTCCAAAGTATAATCTGCATTTCCGTCAGTTTCTGCACGTAAGTTTCAGGATTGCAGCAGAGATGAAGGACGAATATTTGTCCGTTGTTGACAGTGCCGGCGATATAATCGGCGCGGAAGTAACGAAAAATCTTTTTGAACGGCACATTATGCCGGTATTTGCGGGAAAAAACCTCTAACAAAATGAATGACCAAGAACCAAATCCGAATGACCAGAGAATTTTCAATTACCAACGATAAAAGCTAAAAACTTAATACTACAACGCTATTTGTAATATGGAAACGAAACAGACTAAAAATCCGAAGCACGAAATCCGAAATCAGAAACAAATTCAAAATTCCAAATCCAAATAACCAAAACGAAGAGTTCTTTGTTTTTGGGTTTTGTTTTGAACATTTTAATTTTGAATATTCGATATTGTTTCGGATTTCGATATTCGGATTTCGGATTTAAATCTTTATTGCTAAACAGGTTATATAACTTCCCAAATCGTTAATTGCGCTGTAATATTAGGTATTGGTTATTAACCGGATGTTGTGTTATTGGTTATTGGATGTTTATATACACTATACCCTATACCCTATGAAATAATTCGTGTTCATTCGCATGCCTGTCAGGTCTTGCTAACTTTGAACATCATCGCCAAGAAAGTTTTTACATATCACAGGCAAAGGTTCAGCTATTTCCAAAAGCCTTGCTTTTTCAAGCATATAACCATAGCCATGAATTTACATGTGGCGAAACAAAAGAAGATTTTTAAATATAGAGAATTGTTTTTCAGTAACCAGAGATTCTTTTTTTGCGGCAAGCAATAATTCCTTATGCCAGTTTTCAGTCTTCCTGATTTTTACTTTCTTTTCTTCAAGTTTGCTTCTGAGTATTCGTTCGATACCTGTATATATATCCTGAAGCAGCTTACCTATAGCAATAACTTCATATTCAGATAAGGCCTTTTTTGAAAGCAATTTTTCAATCATACCTACTGTATGAAGAATATTTTTCCGTTCAGCCTTGATATAATCAGACCGGTCGCTCATAAATCGGCACACCCTTTTTTCTTACGATTGCTGCTATTGGGGAATTTTGAGAAAGATCCACAAGGTCAACAGGTCTGGGTAACTCAAAAAATAATCTGCCATAAAAATCAAAAAAATCGTCTGGACTAAGTCTCTCGACCGCAATATCAAAATCCATAGCGTTCTTCTCATCATCCACTGCCGAACCAAACAGCCAGACTCTTTCGACGCCATACTGTTCAGCACAGGATTTAATTATTCGTTTAAGTTTTGCCGAAATCATAACATAAGTATAAAAAACCATCAGGCTTCTGTCAAATTTATATTACAGACTCTTTTGGACAGGCTTACGGCGTTTTTTAAAATCAAGACGTTATAGTACTCACAGTTGAGATTTCCCGTTTGGTCGCCACAGTAGCATATAGCGGATAGAATAGCAGAAGCAGAATTTCTTATTCTATATTCTATATTCCATATTCTACCTTCTATATTCTAATTCACAACTCTGCCCGCTGGAATTTATTACCCTCAAGGGGGTTATTTGATTATTGAATGGATGTTGGATATTGACATTGTGATTGGATTCAGATTAGAATCCGAATCCTGAATTCCAAAAAAAACTGCCTGTCTGGCGCAGGGCTAAACGAAAGGATTTAATTGACTCATAACACATTACCAGCATCGCTGGCGTTAAAAGCCGTTGACATAGTGAGCATTGACCCGTTCTCTCAAAGCGACGACGGGAAAAGCACGTCGGAATATCAACTGCCTGAACAGCTCGGCATACTTCCGGTGCGCAATGCCGTAACATTTCCGGGAACGGTTATGCCTTTGGCCATAGGCAGGGGCAAAAGCAAACAGCTCGTTGCCGACGCCCAGAAAGAGCAGTCCATTATCGGGCTTGTGACTCAGCGCAATCCCGACGTTGACGACCCGCAGGTTAAAGACCTTTACAATGTCGGTACTGCGGCGGCGATTCTCAAGACGGTAAAAATGCCGCAGGGAACGGTCAATATCATAGTTCACGGCCTTGTGCGATTTAAGATAGTTTCGGTGGTTTCCACCGAGCCGTATATCAAGGTTCGTATCAAGCCGCTTGAGCGGAAATCGGTGATGTCCAAGAAACTGGCGGCTTTGATGGTCAGCGTGCGAAATGCCGCACAAAAGGTAATTTCGCTCAGTCCCAATGTGCCTGAAGAGGCAGCGGTTCTGCTGGAGAATATTGAAACGCCGTCGGGGCTTGTGGATTTTCTCTCGGCCAATCTGAACATTCCTGTAGCGGAAAAGCAGCAGCTTCTGGAAGACCTTGACTCGCAGCGATGTCTTGAAAAAATTTCCATTGCTCTTGCCAATCAGCTTGAGGTGCTGGAACTCAGCCACAAAATTCAGGGCGAAGTCCGTGAAAGCATCGACAAGACTCAGCGCGAATATTATCTGCAGGAACAGTTGAAGGCAATTCAATCCGAACTCGGCAAGGAAGGCGGCAAAGGCGACGAAATCAGCCGGCTGAAAGATTCGATTAAAAAAGCTCAAATGCCGCAAGCCGTGGAAGAAGAGGCCTGCCGGGAGCTGGACAAGCTTGCGAAAATGCATATACTTTCGCCGGAATACGGCCTTGTGCGCTCTTATCTTGAATGGATGTGCGAACTGCCGTGGAACAAAGGCACAAAGGAATCGCTCGATATAAGCAAAGCGCAGCGTATTCTCAACCGCGACCATTTCGGCCTGAAAAAAGTCAAGCAGCGGATTCTTGAATTTTTAGCCGTGCGTAAACTTAATCCCACAGGCAAAAGCCCGATACTGTGCTTTGTCGGGCCGCCCGGCGTTGGCAAGACATCACTCGGTCGGTCCATTGCATCCGCGACAGGCCGCAAATTTGTGCGAATCAGTCTCGGCGGCATACGCGACGAAGCAGACATTCGCGGCCACCGCCGAACGTATATTGGAGCGTTACCCGGACGAATCCTTCAGGAGCTTCGCAAGTGCGGCTCGAATAACCCTGTCTTTATGCTCGAAGAGCTGGATAAAATCGGAGCAGATTTCCGAGGCGATCCTGCCAGCGCTTTGCTGGAAGTTTTGGACCCTGCACAAAACAATTCGTTCACCGACCATTATCTCGACCAGCCGTTCGACCTTACGCGGGTAATGTTCATCGGTACGGCCAATTACACCGAGCCTGTGCCGCCGGCGCTGCAGGACCGTATGGAAATTATCGAGCTGCCGGGCTATACCGAAAATGAAAAACTTAACATTGCGAAAAAATATCTCGTACCGAGGCAGATTGCGGAAACCGGCCTTACAAAATCAAAGCTGAATATTACCGACGAGGCAATTTTGACCCTTATACGCAGCTATACTGCCGAGGCGGGCGTGAGAAATCTTGAACGGGAAATTGCGGCGATTTGCCGGCATATTGCGACAAAAATCGCCAAAGGCTCATCCGCAAAAACAACAATCACCACAGACCACCTTGCGAAAATTTTGGGCCCGGTTCGCTATGAATCCGAGATTGCAGGTCGCACCGCAACGCCCGGCGTTGTTACAGGGCTTGCTTATACGCCTTTCGGCGGAGAAATATTATTCGTGGAAAGCGCTTCAATGCCCGGTGAAGGCAAGCTCGTTCTCACCGGACAAATCGGCGATATAATGAAAGAAAGCGCACAGGCCGCGTTCAGCATCGTCAAATCCGGCGCTGAAAAGTTTGGTATCAAGGCGGTAAAGTTTGAAAAGTGCGATTTTCATATTCACGTGCCGGCAGGCGCAGTGCCGAAAGACGGCCCAAGCGCCGGCATCGCAATGTTCACATCGCTCGTTTCTCTGCTCACTGGCAAAAAGGTTCGTTGTGACGTTGCGATGACCGGAGAAATAACGCTCAAGGGGCAGGTTTTGCCTGTGGGCGGACTGAAGGAAAAAATTCTTGCAGCCAGACGAGCCGGCATAAAAACCATTATCCTGCCTTACCGGAACAAAAAAAATATGGTCGAAGTGCCGAAAGAAGCCAAAGGCGGCATAAAGTTTGTGTTTGTGAAAACCGCCGCAGAAGTACTGGCGGCAGCAATAAAATCATAAATTTTTTTATAGGGGATAGGGATATAAACATCCAATGACCAATAACACAAAATCCGGTTAACAACCAAAATTCAATAACCAACAGTTTGGCAAAATGGTTGTTTGATTATTGAAAATTGGTTATTATTTGAATGTTGGATGTTCCCCTACAAAATCCGTGTTTGATTTTTTATACAACAACTGCCGATAAGTTTTGAATTTTTTGAACATTTTGCCCGTGCGGTCGCCGGCAAAATATTTTGCGTGAATACTGGCAAGTTTCTTTTTATATTTCCATTTGACCAGCTTCACCAGCAGCGGATGCCTCTGCGTAAAGACCTCATCGACAAGATTAAACACAGGCAAACCGACCTGCATAAACATATTATTCTCAATATCAATAGTTGGCGCGATCTGTTCGGTGATATCATTATCTTCAACCGGTGTGAACGGGAATTTTGCGAGCGTATCAGAAAACGCCGACCATCGATGTCCGCCGGAAAGCGGGCATTTGCCTTCAACGTTATCCCTTTTAAAAATATCGCTGATAAGCAGATACCCTCCCGGATTTAACAGCTCGACGGTTTTCTTCATAGCCAGCTCAAGTTCCATATACTGAAAACTTTCGCTGAAAAGCACGAGGTCATATTTTTTGTCGGTTTGCAGGTCTTCAAAATAGCATTCAAAAACCTCGCTGTTTTTGCCGAGCAGTTCGCGGGTTTGCCGGGCCAGCATAGGGCTTGGGCTTACGCCGTCAACCGTACGGCCGGTATCTTTTATTTTGCGGGCGTTCTGTCCGCCGCCGCAGCCGACGTCTATTACGGTCTTAACCTCCTGCGGTATCTGCGAAACGAGCAAATCGGCATATTTTTCCTGTGCAACGTGCAGATTGGTTATATCAACTTCAAGGTCTTTGCTCCAGTAGCCGTAATGCAGATGCTGAATTTTGAGAAAATGTCTGCCGCATATCGCGCCTATTTCCAGGCCGATTTCACGCGAGAATTTTTTGGCTTCTCGTTTCGGGTCTATCTGACTTTGAGTTTTAATGGCCGAATCCTTTCATTATTTTAGGGTATAGGTTATAGGGTATAGGGGATAGTAAAGAAACCAAACCCTGAACCTTAAACCCTATACTCCAGATTCATAATTTATAAGCTGGGTTTCATACAGATTTTGATAGAGCGGGCAGGTTTTTATTAGCTCCTCGTGCCTGCCCTGGGCGACTACGCTGCCCTTGTCAACTACAACAATTTTATCCGCGTTAATTACGGTGCTGAATCTGTGCGCAATAACTATACAGGTTCGGCCTTTCATTATTTCTGAAAGAGCCTTGTGTATTTTGGCTTCGCTTTCGGCGTCTATCTGGCTCATTGCCTCATCGAATATAAGAATACTCGGATTTTTGATAATCGCCCGTGCAATGACGATTCGCTGGAGCTGTCCGCCGCTGAGGCCGGAACCATGTTCGCCTATTATGGTATCATAACCCTTTTCCAGAGGCGCAATAAATTCATGTGCGTAAGATTTTTGGGCGGCCGCGATGATTTCATCCCGCGAGGCATTCATTTTGCCATAAGCAATGTTGTTGGCAATCGTGTCGTTAAAAGTTATGGTAGTCTGGGTAACCATACCGATATTATCCCGCAGCGATTTAAGCGTGGCCTGGCGTATATCAGTCCCGTCGATAAGTATCGCTCCATCATCGGGGTCGTAAAATCTTGGCAAAAGATTAACCAGAGTTGTTTTGCCTGAACCGTTTGCCCCGACAATAGCTACTGTCTGCCCTGCCGTGATTATAAGGTTGAGATTTTTGAGCGTATAATCGGGATTGCCCGGATATTTGAAGCTGATATTGCGGAACTCAATATTGTCTTTCAGCGGCGCAAGAACGCAGGCGTCGGGTTTTTCGTATTCGTTCGGCTCATCAAGAATAGCAAAGACCCTTTCAGCCGCCGCGTTTGACTGCTGCACCTTGTTCCAGACATCGGAGCTTTTTCGTACCGATTCCGCCGTTGCCCCCAGAAACAGCAGCAGAGCAAGAAAACTTGTGGCCTCCACCGACCCTTCCGCCACCCAGTGCGCACCGACCAGGAGCGCAGCCGACCCTGCCAGCATACCGAGCATTTCCATAATCGGTCCGGTTATCGCATCAACTTTTGCCACCTGCAAAGCTCGCTTCAGATATTGACGATTTACGTCGCAGAAATGTTCATTCTCGTATTGCTGGCGGTTATAAACCTTGACCACGCGAAGAGCCGACATTGTGTCCTGGAGTCTGCCGAGTATTAAGGCGCTGCTTTGCAGCGTTTTTTTTGCGGCCCTTTTGACTTTTCTGCCTAAATATGCACCGAACCCGATTGTGAACGGTGCAAGAGCCAGAAAAATAAGCGTCAACTGCCAGTTAAGCAGAAAAGCCGCGCCGAGCGTGCCTGCCGCCTTGAACGGCTCCCTGATGGCCTTGCCCAGCAGCATTTTTGCCCCTTTGCTCAGAGCATTTATATCGCCGATAATTCTGCTGGTAGAGTCGGATGTGCCTTTTTGCGCAAAAAATCCCACCGGCAAATGCATGGCGTGCGTGAAGACGTCTATGCGAAGTTTAGTGGTGGCTACCTCGACGACTTTTTCAGCTATGTACTCCTGCGTAAATGTCGCCACACACCGGATTACCGTGGTTGCGATTATGAAAAATATAATAAACATCACGGCCTTGAGCTGTTGAGCGGAGCCGTTATCACGCGGGACAAATTTTAACAGATTTTGAATGCCGTTGAAAATTTTATAATTTTTGCCCGTATCCAGCCTGATTAACAGTGCCTGCGTTCTGTCGAGGCTGTCGGACCTTTTGACGGCAAGATTCAGCCCGCCGCCGGATTCCGCCAGTCTTTGCAATATTTCGGTGCTTACAACAGGCCGGATGCCGGCATCCGGGATAAAATCGAATCCGAAAATTTTATCCTGCGGTCTCAACCCTGCCGCAGCGGCTGAACCGCCGTCTTCAACTTCCGTTACCACAAGATAGTATGCTATTCCATCTTTTTTCTGTTCGGTGAGAAAATCCACAGTTTTCGGCACATAGAAATCTATGCCGTACCGTGCCTGACATATTTTGCGGTCAATCCAGCCGTGCAACCCTTCCTCGCCCATCATCACCTTCAGAAGCGGAATAACCGTTACAAAACTTGCCGACAGAAAGGCCGCTATTGTAATTGCCGAGATAAATACGATTATAACTCTCGGCCATTGAGGCCGGATATATTTGAATATTCGCCAGAATGTCATTTGTGCCTTGTTAATCTGGTTAAGTTTTCAGCATTTCAAGCCATTAACCATAACAGACCCTTATATATTGGTCAAGCTAATTACGGAACGGCTTTTTTGTTTAGTTCTTGAATCGCAAAGACTTGCAGATTAAATTATGATAAAGGAAACCGGATTGTTATGAATAATCAGGAACGAATAGAAAAGGATTTGTTCGGCGAGAAGGCTTTACCTGCCGGGACAATGACGGGAATTCATACGGCAAGAGCCGTTGAAAATTTCGGCAGTGTCGGCGGATTTGTAAATCAAAGACTTATCAGGGCTTACGGCCTTGTAAAACTTGCCTGCGTCAGAACCAATGCCGTTTTGGGGTATATCGATTCGCAAAAGGCAGAGGCTGTCGAAAAAGCCTGTGTGGAACTTGCAGAAGGCCGGTTAGCCGCTGAATCGAATATTGCAGCCCTGCAGGGAGCGGCAGGTACAAGCACAAATATGCTGGTTAATGAATTGATTGCCAACCGTGCATTGCAAATTATGGGGAACAATCCGGGCGACTATCAGACTATTTCCCCTCTTGAGCATGTTAATCTGCACCAGTCAACCAATGATACATATCCCACTGCGCTGCGTGTGGCGGCTATGTTCGCCTGTGGCGAGCTTGAGCAGGCTGTAAGCGAGCTGGCAGATGCGTTTCAGCGAAAAGAAAAGCAATTCGCCGACATCGTCAAGCTCGGCAGAACGCAATTGCAGGACGCGGTGCTTACAACACTTGGCCGTGAGATGGGCGGTTATGCCGAGGCGTTCAGCAAGGACCGCTGGCGAATTTATAAATGCCGGGAACGCCTGCGCACGGTCAATCTGGGAGGCACGGCCATCGGTACGGGACTCGGTGCGCCGCAGAAATATATTTTTATGGTCGCCGATGAATTGCGGAAGATTACAAATCTGCCGATTGCACGTGCGGAAAATCTATGCCAGGCCACGGCTAACTGGGACGAGATTGTCGAGGTAAGCGGAATACTCAAGGCCCTTGCGGGCAATCTTTTGAAAGTGAGCAATGATTTGCGTTTGCTTGCAAGCGGGCCTGTGGGCGGCATCGGCGAAATAATCCTGCACGCAAGGCAGGCCGGCAGTTCCATAATGCCCGGCAAAGTCAATCCGGTCATCGCCGAAATGGTCGGTCAGGTTGCAATACAGGTCATAAGCAGAGATATGGCGATAACTCTGGGGGCTGCTTCCGGCCAGCTCGAATTAAACGCCTTTGCCCCGCTGATTGCACATAATCTGCTCGAAATGCTCGACGAGCTTATATTTGCCTGTCGGGTTTTCCGCACACATCTGGTCGAAGATATGCAGGCCGACCCTGCACGATGCCTGTCAAATGCTCACTCATCGACCGCAATTATCACGGCTTTTGTAAATAAAATCGGCTACGAAAAGGCCTGCGAAATCGCCCAAAAAGCCGCCAGTGAAAATCGCAGCATAAGGGAAATTTTACTGTCGCAAAACCTGTGCAGCGAAGAAGAATACGACTTGCTGACAAGCGCGCAAGTCGTTTTATCGCTTGGGTTTAAGAACTAAATACAGTTATTGGACATAACATTTTCGGACCTGCCGGCTGTTTTGTTGTTGACTTTCACAAAAATAAACACTAATATTGCCCGAATATTGTAAGGCAATTTAAACGTATGATTACGCTGGTTTAACAGATAAATACATTTCTTTTGAGGCTGTCTGCACGCATAGCAGACAGACAGTTTCCCAATGTTTACCAAAAATGAGCAAAACAACGCAGGATGTACAGTTACATCAGTAGCCGAATCGGCAACCGAACCCGGGCATGTAGAAAATCTGATACCTGCTGCGAAGGACCACATAAAGGACAACCTTATAAAAGGTCTTGTGGTCGTATCGGTAATGCTGATAACGTTAAATGTCTGGCAGATGCGGCAGCACTATACGGGGCTGGCGGATCTGGCCGCGGATAATCCCGTTGTGACCACAGGTATCTGGTTATGTTACGGTCTTATAGGCATTCAGGTTTTGGCGTTTTTTTGGCGTTTTGCCTGTGTTGTTTTTTACAGACCTGTCCGGCAATGTGCTGATTCCGTCCTGCCGAGCTGCACGGTGATAGTGCCGGCATATAACGAAGGCAAATGTGTATTAGATACGCTCCGTTCGGTGGCGGCAAGCGATTATCCGGCAGAAAAACTTCAGATAATCTCCGTTGACGACGGCAGTCAGGACGACACCTGGCAGTGGATATGTTGCGGCGCACAGGAACACCCCGGCAGGATTGAGACCATAAAATTCGACAAAAACCGCGGCAAACGCGCGGCTCTGAAAGCCGGTTTTCAAAAAAGCACCGGCGAAATAATCGTTACCATAGACAGCGACAGCATAATTGAAAAGCATACAATCAGAAGCCTTGTAAGCCCGTTCGTCAACAACCGCTCGATAGGCGCAGTGGCAGGCAATGTTCGAGTGCTGAATACAGAAAACGGATTGATTCCAAAAATGCTCGAGGTTTCCTTTGCGTTCAGCTTTGACTTTATACGCGCCGCCCAAAGCACCATCAGAAGCGTTATGTGCACTCCCGGCGCTCTTTCGGCCTATCTGCGCAAGCCGCTTATGGAAAATCTTGATGAGTGGATGAGCCAGACTTTTATGGGCAGACCATGCACCATCGGCGAGGACAGGGCGATTACAAATTTAATTTTGAAAAGCGGCTACGACGTGGTTTTTCAGTCCGATGCAGTTGTTTATACAAATGTACCGCTGCAATATCAACAGCTTTGTAAAATGTTCCTTCGCTGGGGACGCAGCAATGTCCGCGAATCAATCAAAATGGCTGAATTTATCTTCAGCAACTTTCGATACGGCAGCAATATCGGCGCACGAATTAACTTTCTGCTAAGCTGTCTGAATATAGTCTGCTGGCCGGTTGTTTTGCCGATAGCATTGCTGGCTTTGGCTCATTTTCCGCTGTTTTTCATTTCCAACGCCCTTTTCGGGGCGGTATCGTCATCCATTGTGCCGGTGGTTTTTTATATGCACCGCAGAAAAAATACCGATGCAGTATGGGCTTTTGTTTACGGCATTTTCTGGCTTGCGGGTCTTTGGTGGATTACGCCGTGGTCGCTGCTGACGGCAGGAAACGGAAAATGGCTCACCCGCAATCTGCCGCAAAACTCTTCTGTTACGGCGACAGCCGCAAAGATTAACTTCAATTCCGTCCAGCCGGCGTAAAACGCTTTTAATTTTTCGGAGATTGCGGTATAATTTTTTGCATCGAAGTTCTTATATATTTTTGGATGTTGTCCGATGCAAAATACGCCAAAAGGTTTACGGCTTCATATAGGCATTTTTGGCCGGCGAAATGTCGGTAAAAGTTCAATTCTCAATCGCCTTACCGGCCAGCAGACGTCCATCGTTTCTGAATTCGCAGGCACAACAACCGATCCTGTGGAAAAACCGATGGAGCTTTTGCCGCTCGGTCCTGTGCTGTTTGTCGATACCGCAGGCATTGACGACACAGGTGCGCTTGGCGAAAAACGCGTCGAAAAGACCAAGCAGGTAATTCAGCGAACAGACATAGCTTTGCTGGTGAGCGAAGCGGGAGTCTGGGGAGATTTTGAAAACGAACTGCTGGAGCAGTTCAGGTCATTAAAAACCGCGGTAATAATCGTTTTTAACAAGTCCGATTTGTGCCAGCCTGACGCAGAGCAGATAAATCTTTTGGAAAAATCCGGCATTAAGTTTTGTATCGTAAGCGCTCAAAGCGGCCGGGGCTTTGACGATTTGCGTTCTATGATAATCAATTCCGCCCCGGAAGAATATTTTGCCAATTCCGCAATTTTGAGCGATATTGTCGGGCCGGGGCGATTTGCCGTGCTTGTTGTGCCGATAGACAAAGAGGCCCCCAAAGGCAGGCTGATTTTGCCGCAGGTACAGTCGATTCGGGATTTGCTCGACGGCGACTGTGCTGCGATAGTCTGCAAGGAACGGGAGCTTTATAATACTCTGCAAAAGCTGAAAGAGCCGCCGGGACTTGTCGTTACCGATTCGCAGGCATTTTTAAAAGTTGCCGCCGATACACCCGATGATGTGCCTATGACGAGCTTTTCGATTTTGTTTGCCCGCTTTAAGGCCGACCTGAATGAAATGGTTCGCGGCGCAATGGCCGTCGAAAATCTCCGGCCGGGCGATAAAATTATGATAGCCGAGTCCTGCACCCATCACCCGATTACCGACGACATCGGTACCGTGAAAATCCCCCGCTGGCTGGGACAGTATATCGGCGGTAATTTAAGTATTGACCATTGGCGAGGGGCTGATTTCCCATCTGATTTGTCAAAGTATAAGCTGATAATCCACTGCGGCGGATGTATGTGGAATCGCAGACAGATGCTTAACAGGATACTGCTTGCCCGGCAGGCGGCAGTACCGATAACAAACTACGGCCTGGTAATCGCTTACACGCTGGGGATATTTGAAAGGGCTTTACGGCCGTTTCCGTCGGCACACCAGCTATACTGCGATTTAAAGCATTAGAAAATTCACTTTTCCACCAAAAATCAACCGGCAAGGCAATATAATGTCAGCATTCAAAGATAAGATTAAATGAAATATATACCAACCGGACAGTATTCCTAAAAAATTGTGTCATTACCTGATAACTACTTGATAATAAACGGCTTACGGTCAATCCACATTTGATATTTTTTACCTGTTGCCTGTATCCAAAGCATTTTAATAAACAGCGAAATTGGGCAATATGGGAAATTTCGTAAGCATATCTAAACTATTATTAACAAGTTATCCACACTGTCATGCAATTACAATCTCACAAATTTATTTTCCTCGCTTAGCAAAATAATGTCAAAAAAAACCTCATAGCTTATATAGAGAATCTATTGCAGAGATTATCATAAAGAATAGCACAAAGCAGTGGATTATCTTTTGATGTTAAAGCAGTTATGTTAATGGATTGCAGAGGATACAAATGGTTCAAAAAAGATTGAAAAATGCATTAAGAACCGGCGGCGATTTTGTGATAGTGGCCGAACTTTGCGGCGGGCCGAATTTCAATTTTGCCCCTATCGGTAAATTTATGACTGCCTGCAAACAGTCTGGCGGTAAGGATATACCGGCCGGTTTTAATTTTGTTGGTCTTACAAGTCCTCAAAGTCCGGGCGGCATTGCCAACATTGAACCTGCCGACGTTCATCGCTATCTGAAAGAAAACGATTTGCTCTGCGGTCTTGATTTCATTCCGCACATAAGCTGCAAAGACCTGAACTCTGACGGCCTTACAAGCGAGTTAGTCGGTCATCGGGCAGCAGGCGTAGAGAGTCTGCTGGTACTTACCGGCGACAAACCGGCAAAGGCAAAACGGGTCTTTGAAGTCGAAGCGATAGGCCTTTTGAGCAAAATCCGCCGAATGAATAATGAAGCCTTTATCAACGCCCCTGCCGACAAACTGGCCTTGGTTAAGCAGTTCTGCCCCGGCGCAGCCGTTTCACCATTTAAATATACCGAGGCATCGCAAATGCAGCAGTATTATAAAATGGAAAAGAAAATCAGGTCCGGTGCAGAGTTTCTAATTACGCAGGTCGGCTGGGACTGGAAAAAATCTGTTGAGCTGATGCGTTATCTCAAAGATGCCGGACTTAATACGCCCGTACTTGGTAATGTATATCTGCTAAGCACCATTTCACCGGCCCCGCGTTTGATGCACGATATAAAACTGCCGGGCTGTTTTGTGAGCGATGAACTTTTCGAGAAGGTAATGAACGAAGGCGTTGACGACCATATCGAACGCGCAGCCCAGCAGGTGGCAATGTACAGGGCTATTGGGGCTGCCGGTGCGGATATAGGCGGCGTACACGACTACGAAATGTTTATTAAAATTCTCAAACGCGCTGCTGAAATCGGCTGTGACTGGGAAAAATATAAGGATAATCTCTGCTGGCCCGCGAAAAATTCCTGGTATCTCTATGATGAAAATGGTAATCGTAAGGAATTGAGCAGGCTCGGCAAGACCTGCCATCAGCGATTCTTCGATTTTATGCACGCGGCGATTCTCGACCCGAAATATCCCGGCTTCCACGTATTTAAGGGCGTAATGGCCGGTCTTGGCACAAAAAAAGGCAAAGGTTTGTTTTATCGCAGCTTTAATGCGATAGAAAAGTCGATGAAATATTGTTTATTCGACTGTGAGGAATGCGGCGATTGTTATCTGCCCGAAAATTTCAGCTGGTGTACGATAGGCGGCTGTGAAAAAGGAATGGATAACGCGCCGTGCGGCGATTCAACCGTTGACGGAAAATGCGGAAATAATCTTGACAGGATTTGCATCGGCGAGTATATTTATAAGTCGGCTGCCGCGCAGCGCGGCGGGCTGGACAAGCTTCGGGGGATCATAAATAAACCGAGAATTCCCGAACTCGAGCATACAAGCTCGATTCTGAATTATCTGTTTGGAAAGGACCATACTATGCGTAGACCGCTTATAGGTATTGGCGAGCTGATTCACGGCTCTATCCCCAAAACCGGAAAAATAATGGGCCAGCTGCACGCCCGCGGCGAAAAGGCTTTTGTCGAGCCGAGCGAGCAGCTCGATTATGTGCGCGCCCTGATTGAGCAGCAGGCCGGCGACGGCGCCGATTATATCGCGGTCAATCTTGACGTGTTCGGCGAAGACGACCCGGCTGAAGCGGTAAGGCTTATAAAGGAATACGCCGTCCTGGTGCGCAAATGGGGCATGGGTGTGCCAATTTGCATTGACAGCAGCGATGACAATGTGCTGATTGCAGGTCTGAAGGAATGGTATAACACCGACGAACCTGTGAAAGTGCCTTTGATTAACTCAATCAAGGAGTATACTATTGACAACATGATGCCGCTAAAGAAGCATTATGATTTCAAGTTTGTCGGGCTGCTTGTGGCTGATGAAAAACAGGTTACCAGCAGCGACCCTGTCGGCGAGCTTTATAATCTGTCCCGCAGGATATTTAAGGCTGCGGTGGGAAAATATAATTTTAAGCCGGACGATATATTCTTTGATACGACGGTATTTCCGCTGGCGATTGATATGCCTATGACGCCCGGGCAAAGCGGATTTACTTATCGAACATTTCAGACTATCGGGCGTATTAAGAACGACCCTGAAATGAAAGGTGTGCATTGTTCGCTGGGTGTAACGAATTCGGTGCGTGATTTGCCCGGCAGAAAAATCGGCGTCGCCCGCGCTTATGTTGAGGTCGCAATAAGATACGGCCTTGATGCAGGCATTATAAATGTCGGGCATAATTTCGGCATAGTGCCTGCGGACCCAGAACTTGTGAAGCTGGTCGAGGCGTTTGCTAACCTCGACGGCGATGCGGAACATTTGAACAATGCAATGAAGCTAATGGGCGAATTCTGCGCGAAAAACCGCAAAACGGCATGAAATAGTAGGTAGTAGATAGAATAAGGAATAAGAATTTACGGTCTTATATTCTACCTGCTACATTCTGCATTCTACCTTCTACAATATTACAGAGTTCATGTTTGTCCTCCTCCTGCAAGGCCGGTAATGGTCGCTATGCGGCTTAGCCGGCCTTGTTTTTTGCGCTGCATACCGATTTTAAATATCTCTGAAAGTGCAAATTGAGAAACTCTATGCGGCCTGCCTGGCCCGCAAAAGCGCGATAAATCTGATGTAATTCAATTTCACTAATCCCATCAATCGCATACCGCGACACCACTGCTCGGCACTTCTGTCGGAGCCGGAGACCATCAGACGGTGCAGAACCGTAAGGAATATTGCCCGCTCCACATCAAACTCGTATTTACGATCCTTGAGCAGTTCCCGAATAACATTCTTTAGGCCGGTTTGTTCCCAGAGCCTGTCCAAAACCTTATTTATGGGCATCAATCACGCTGACTTTTTGGGCAAAACGTGCACACGAAGACAGGATGGCGTCGACCTTGCCGGTTGCCTGTAATATGTCCAGCCGACCTAATGTTGCTACAACCCGTTGTCGTACTTGACCGTCGATTCGCTGGTTTTCAACGATTTGCAGGTATTCGTAATCACCCGACTTTTTTGCTCGTACAAACATGGTCATCTCCTATATCCACTACGTTAATAGACACAGAATAGACCTATAAGTATCTAAAGTCAATATAAAAGTTATAACAAAATCATCTTATGGCACTACACTTTTGAGGCAAAAAACACAAAATCCTCGTTTTTAGCCTAAAATGCCATTTTTCGCCTCAAAAAAAAGACGCAACTGTAGAAGATGGGTCTAAATCCCGATTTTGTTGCGCATTTGTTGCGCACCCCTGTTTACGCCCAAAGTGAAAAAAGTCAATCAGCCGTAACTACTTGATGGTAAAAGTGTTAAGAAACGCGCCCGAAGGGATTCGAACCCCTGACCTACGGATTAGAAATCCGTTGCTCTATCCAGCTGAGCTACGGGCGCAACTACCTATAAATAAAGCACTTATTCTAAATAAGCTTTTT
>DYLR01000020.1 GCA_020721975.1 Blastopirellula marina
AAGGGGATGTTAAGTGATTTGCAGTTCAGCGAGCTTACTCAGACTGCACATGAGATGCACGACAAACCGATATTTATTGACGATACGCCGGGCCTTACTCCGCTGGAGCTTAGGGCAAAATGCCGCAGGTTGGCCGCTCAGCACAAGATTAAGGCGGTTTTCGTTGATTATCTTCAGCTTATGAATCTTGGCGGCAGGGTCGAGTCGCGTCAGCAGGAAATCAGCACGATAAGCCGGTATCTCAAGGCGATGGCCCGTGAGCTGAATGTGCCGGTGGTTGTGTTAAGTCAGCTTAATCGTTCGCCGGAACAGCGCGAAGGACACAGGCCCAGGATGAGCGATTTGCGCGAAAGCGGCTCAATTGAGCAGGATGCGGATGTTGTAATGCTGCTTCACCGCGAGGATTATTATACGAAGGGCGAGCCGGAAAGTCAGGACACCAACGTAGCCGAGGTGATTATCGCAAAGCAGCGAAACGGCCCCACCGGAGTGGTGCAGCTTATGTTCAACAGCAGTATTACCAGATTTGAAAATCTGGCTGCGGAGTCGATAAAACAGCCGTTCTGAAAGGCAAAGACATGGAAAATAAACGCGGCAGTCATGGATTGGCATTATTTACGGTAATTATATTTACGGCGGCGTTGATTTTGCCTGCGAATTGTCCGGCGCAGGATAATCCGGAGCAGTTCAAAATAGCCGACGTTAATATTGCCGGCAATTTTTACGTTGACCCTGTGAAGATTTATGCTGCGATACATTCCAAACCCGGGCAGTTTTTCAGCGCTGCCGAGGCGGCTGAAGACGCCAGGCGCATCAGCGAAATTGACGGTGTGGAGTATGCTTATTACAGCACTGCTGTGGCGGATGGAGCAGTTAAGCTTACCTTTGCGATAATCGAGCGAAATATCGTCCGGTCGATTGATTTTGAGGGCAATAAAAAGCTCAGCGATAAAAAACTGCTCAAGGAATTGAATTTTACAACGGCGAGCTATATGGACCGTTTTCTTGTGGCAGGCGGAGCGGAAGCAGTCGAGGAATACTATAAATCCAAAGGCTATGCCTTTGCGGAAGTGAAGCTTGACGAGGAAAAACTCAAAACAGGGCATGTTGTCTATAATGTTTATGAAGGGCCTCGCGTAAAAATCGCCAAAGTGAAGTTTGACGGCAACAAGAAAATCAGGACATCCGAGCTGCGGGAAGTGGTCAAAAGCAAAGCCACGAGCTTTTTAATACTGACGAATCATCTCAAACAGGCGGATATCGATAAGGATATTACCGCCCTGCGGGATGCCTATAACAGCAGGGGCTATCTTGATACCGGCGTGCAGGCGAAAGTCGATTACGCCAAAGGCAACAAAAAGGCGACGATAACCTTTATTATAGCCGAAGGGCCGCGATATAATGTTGAAAAAATACTGATTAGCGGAAATACAAAATTTACAACAGAACAGCTTGTCAGAGAATTCAAACTGAAACCCGGCGAATTTTACAGCAATCAGAAGTCGAAAACCGATACCGAAACGATTGAGAATAAATATAAAGAGCAGGGATATATTTATGTAAAGGTTACTCACAACCGCACATTTACCGGCCCGGACACGGTTATAGCACAGTTCGATATTATTGAGGACAGCCAATATTATCTGGGAGCGGTAAATATTACCGGCAACAGAGATACGCAGGACAAGGTGATTCGGCGTGTGCTTGACGAGAGCGATTTTACGCCCGGCAATCTCTGGAACGCCAAAATTGCTGCCGGTACCGGCGAGGGTAAACTTGAAAAAGACGTCAAACGCAGTATGTATGCGGATGATGTTATTATTACGCCCGCAGGCGACGAACCGAATACCCGCGATGCACAGGTGGCGGTAACCGAGGGCAAGACCGGCTCGGTAATGTTTGGCGCCGGCGTCAGCAGTCAGGACGGAATTATCGGGCAGGTGATTTATGAGCAGCGGAATTTTAACATTGCCGACTGGCCAAAGAACTGGCAGGAATTTTTTGCAGGCAAGGCCTTCAAAGGCGCAGGTCAGCGGCTGAGGATTGCCCTTGAACCCGGCACGGAAGTGAGCAATTATTCGGTTTCGTTTACCGACCCTTACTGGAAGGATAAGCCTATAGAGTTTGACCTTGCCGCGTCGAAATGGATGCGCGGTCGCGAAAGTTATGATGAAGACCGGCTGAAGGGTTTTACCGGCTTTACAAAGCGTTTTAAGAATCGCTGGTACACGGGGCTTGATTTCAGAGGCGAAAATGTTTCAATTGATGACCTTGATTCAGATGTGCCGGACGAAATCCGCGATGTCCAGGGCGATAATCTGCTGGCCGGGTTAAAACTGAAATTTGGCCGCGATATGACCGACGACAAATGGAATCCGACCAGCGGTTATAATTTTGAAATGTCTTATGAGCAGGTTGCAGGCGACCATACCTTCGGCGTAACCGAGGGTATTTATCGTTTGTATAAAACGCTGCATGAAGACCTTGCCAAGCGCAAAACCGTGCTGGAGACAAAAATTTACGCAGCGGCGATAGCCACGGGTACGGCTCCTGTGTTTGAGAAATTTTACGGCGGCGGTCAGGGTTCGATTCGCGGTTTTAAGTATCGCGGCGTAAGCCCGCGGGCAGGTGCGGATGACGACCCCATCGGCAGCGAATGGATAGTAACGGCTTCAAGCGAACTGGTTGTGCCGCTGTTCGGCCAGGCGGTTTCGGGACTGCTTTTTGTAGATGCCGGTATGGTTGAAACGGGTGGCCCCAGGGCTTCGATTGGTACGGGTATTCAGATACTTATACCTCAATGGTTCGGGCCTGTACCAATGAGATTTGAACTGGCCACGCCGCTGATGAAAGACGACCAGGATGATACCAGGGCGTTCAGCTTCAGCGTAGGCAGGCTGTTTTGATTGAAGAAGAAAAACCCACCGAATAAATCGGGGGGCTAACTAAACAATATAAAAGATATTTATCGAGAAAGGCAGGAAAATGAAAAATAAAAGAAACACAGCGGCAATTATTGCAGGAGTAATTATCCTGGCGGCGGCGCTAAATATAAGCGCTGCAAGAGACAGAATTTTTAACCCTGTCAAAATAGGCGTGGTTAGTACTCGCGAGGTTTTTGACAAATGCGCCAAAAAAGAGGAACTTGAAACAAAGCTCAGCGAAGAAGGCAACAGGATTTTTGCCGAACTGCGCAAACTTGAAGAAGCGATAGAATCCGACACTGAAGCCCTGAAAACCAGAAAAGAAGGGACCGACGACTTTATGGCTCTTACACAGGAAATAATGCTCAAAAAAGCTGCTCTCGATGCGAAAACGGAATTTTACAAGCAGCAGATGACGATGAAGGAAATGCAGGGCAAGGAGGAATTGTACAAAGAGATACTCTCTGCCGTCAAAACTGTCGCAGAGGAAAATGCGCTGGATATGGTGGTAAACAGGGACGATAACTATTTCAACAGCGATGATGTGAAAATGCGTCCGGCAAATGCCAATGATATGCAGCTTACGATAAGAACACATAAACTGCTGTATTTTAATAAGCAGCTGGATATTACGGGCGATGTGCTTGCAGTCTTTAATGCAAAAAACAGTCCGCAGCAAACGCCTGCACAGCAGCAGTAGCAGATTATAGATTACAGATTACAGATGTTATACACACTGTCAAAGATAGCGCAGCATACTAATGCCGAGATAATCGGCGATGAGACGATTCAAATAAGCGGCGTAGCGACTATTGAAACCGCCTCGGCAGGAGATATAACTTTTGCCGGCGACGTAAAAAATATTGCTTTAATCAGGCACACCAAAGCCTCTGCGGTGATTGTGCCGCAAAAGCAGCAGACTGAAATAGCGCAGCTTGTCGTTAAAAACGTTGACGCGGCTCTGATACGAACGCTTGAGCTTTTTGCTCCTCAGCTTCCTGCGGCCGCGCCGGGCGTTCATAAGACGGCAATAGCGGATTCATCTGCACAGATTGATTCGTCGGCGAGTATCGGGCCTTATGTGCATATTGCCGCCGGAGTGAAAATCGCAGCCGGAGTTGTTATCGGCAGCGGCTGTTATATAGGCGTGGATTCGAAAATCGGCGCAGATACCCGGCTGGACTGCAATGTAACGGTATATCATAATTGTATAATAGGCAGCCACTGCCGCATAAAAGCATGCAGCGTTATAGGCGGATATGGTTTTGGCTATTCTTTCCTTGAAGGCCGGCATCAGCACATACCGCATAACGGCGGCGTAATTGTTGAAGATTATGTCGATATTGGTTCGTGTGTGTGTATAGACCGTGCCAAGTTCGGCAATACGATTATCGGCGCCGGCTCAAAAATTGATAATCTTGTGCAGATAGCGCACAATGTTAAAATCGGCAGGTGCTGTCTGATTGCAGGCCAGGCCGCTATGGCCGGAAGCTGTGAACTTGGAGACGGTGTTGTGCTTGCCGGACAGGTCGGTCTGAAAGATCACGTTAAAATCGGCTGCGGCACGCAAATCGGCGCACAGGCCGGAGTTATGAATGATATCGGCGCAGGTCTGCAGGCGGTCGGTTCTCCGGCAGTTGATTTCAGACAGAAGATTAAGGAAACGGTGGCTGTGCAGAAACTCCCAGAGGCGCTTAGGGAATTAAAACAACTTGTCAAAAGGATAGAAGCTCTTGAACAGGCCGCAAAAGACAATAGCTGGTGAGGTCAGACTCTCCGGCAGGGGTATGTTTGAAGGTCTTCACGCCAGCGTGGTATTTAAGCCCGGCCCCGTCAATACCGGCGTGGTTTTTGTGCGCACCGATATATCTGTGCCTGCCAGCATCCCGGCAACGGCGAAAAATGTCAGGGAAATGTCGCGACGAACGGCGCTTATGCGAGGCAATGCAAGTATCGCAATGATAGAGCATTGTATGGCGTCGATAAGCGCGCTGGAGATTGACAATATTATTATTGAGGTTTCAGGCCCCGAGATGCCCGGACTCGACGGCGGAGCTTTTGAGTATTTTCGTGCGCTGAAAAAAGCCGGAGTTGCCGAGCAGAACTCGCCGAGAAAAGAGGCTGTCATCAAAGAGCCGGTAAGCATTACCGAAGGAGACGCAAGCATTCATGCTCTGCCGAATTCGCTTAACGCTCTTTCAATCACTTATGATATGGATTACACGCGGCATACCGGCATAGGCAGACAGCTTTTCAGTTGTGATGTGAGCGAGGAATATTTTGAGAAGAATCTTGCTCCTGCGAGGACGTTTCTGCTCGAGGCCGAGGCTCGGCAGTTTCAGTCTCACGGCATAGGCACACATCTTACGCCGCGGGATATTCTTGTAATCAATTCGGACGGGCCAATTAAGAACAGTTTTCGTTTTAGCGACGAATGCGTACGGCATAAAATTGTCGATTTAATTGGCGACCTTGCACTGGTCGGCAGAAGGATAATCGGACGGATTGTCGCGTACAAGTCCGGCCACGCGATAAATCAGAAACTGGCCCGCAAACTGCTTGAAATGGCCGAGATGCAGGACAGACTGGAAGCCGGCGGCACAGACGCGCTTTTGGATATTCGCAGGATACAAAAAATACTGCCGCACCGTTATCCGTTTTTGCTTGTTGATAAGATAATTGATATTGACGGATATCGTTTTATCAGGGGAATAAAAAACGTAACATTTAACGAGATGTTTTTTCAGGGCCATTTTCCGCAGTCGCCGATTATGCCGGGGGTGCTGATACTCGAGGCGATGGCGCAGGTTTCCGGGCTTCTTTTTGCGCAGCGGCTTGAACTTACCGGCAGACTTGCGATGCTTTTGGGTATGGATAATGTGAAGTTTCGTCGGTCGGTTGTGCCGGGCGACCAGCTTGTATTGACAGCCGAGGCGATGCGGGTGAGAAGCAAAATTGCCGAGTGCAAATGTCAGGCTCTGGTGAATGATAAGCTTGCCGCGGAAGCGGAAATACGATTTATGCTTATGGACGACAATGCGGTATAAAAAAACCGAAGACTGAAAATAAAAAACTTTAAAAACCGCCTTTGACAGAATTGTATTTGAGGGATAATTATGAATCAGATACATCCAAGCGCTGTAATCGACAGCACAGCCCGAATTGGAGCTAATGTAAAAATTGGTCCGAATACGGTGATTGAAGCCGGCGTGATTATCGGCGATAACTGCATACTCGACGCCAATGTGATAATCGCCAAAAACGTCAAAATCGGCAGCGGAAATATTTTCTTTCCGATGTGCTGCATAGGTAAAAATCCGCAAATGCTCGGCGCAAAACCCGACACACTGTTCGGCAGACTCGAAATAGGAAACAACAACGTCATACGCGAACTTGTTACAATACATCCGAGCATTTATCCAGACGGCACAACGCGCATAGGCGATGACAATATGATTATGTGCGGCGTACACGTCGGTCATGACTGTATAATCGAGAACAAATGTGTAATAAGCAATAACACGCAGATTTCAGGCCACTGCAAAATAGAAGAGGGCGTCTGGCTGAGCGGCCTGATAGCGATTCATCAGTTTGTAACTGTCGGCAGATGGTGTTATGCGGCCGGTTTCACCGGCACAAGTCACGATCTGCCGCCGTTTGTTATGGTATCGGGGCATTATCCCGCCGAGGTTCGCGCAATAAATAAAAGAGGCCTTAACAGAGCGGGTCTTAATCCGCAGCAGCAGGCGGCGATTCTTGCGGCGTTTAAGAAACTTTACCGCACCGAAGGCGTTATCGTCGAAAAGGCCAGGGCAATGCTTGAAGATACGAATCTTGATGAAAACGTCCGGCTGATGGCGCAGAGCATAGTCAACAGCTCGCTGCACCGCAACGGCAGATACCTTGAGACTTTCAGAAGACACTAAAATTATGAACAGAATAAAAACAGCGGTGGTCGGCGCGGGCAAAATGGGAGCAATTCATGCCAAGGTACTTGCCGGTCTTGAGAACAGCCGGCTTGTCGCGATAATCGACAAAGATTTTGAAAAGGCCGAAAAACTCGCAAAAAAATACAAGGCACAGCCGTTTGATTCTGTGGATAAGGCCGTCGATATGGTTGAAGCCGCCACTGTCAGTGCGCCGACGACCGTACATCTTGAACTTGCGGAAAAATTTATTATAAACGGCAGACATGTGCTTATTGAAAAACCGCTGGCGGCAAGTGTCGAGCAGGGCAGACGCATCGTGGAACTTGGAAAAAAATACGATGTTATAGTTGCTGTCGGACATTCGGAACGGTGCAATCCCGTCGTGCAGGCGATGAAGCGGCTGGAAATTGAGCCGAGATTTATCGAATCCGTCAGAATAAGCCCCTATTCGTTTCGTTCGACGGACATAGGCGTAGTGCATGATATGATGATACATGACCTTGATATTATTCTTGCTCTTGCGCGCAGCAGACCGGTAAAGGTTGACGCATCCGGCGTGAACGTTATCGGCGACCATGAGGATATATGCAATGCAAGAATCACCTTTGAAAACGGCTGCGTGGCCAACGCCACGGCTTCGAGACTTTCGCTGAAAACGGTTCGCAAGGTTCGGGTTTTCAGCAGACAGGCGTATTTAAGCCTGGATTTTTTCACAAAGGAAGGCACTGCCATCAAGGCTGCCACCAATGTTGACGTCGTAAAATGGATACGCGAAAAACAAAAGCTCGGCATTTTTGATTTTGCAAAGATTAACTGGCCTGATTTGCTTCATATCGAAAAACTCGACATCGACGACAGGGAGCCTTTGCGGGTCGAACAGGAGGCGTTTTTACAGGCCGTTGCGGACAGAACCAAACGCCCCGAAGTAACCGGCGATGAGGGGCTTGCTGCGCTTGAATGTGCGGATATGATAACGCAGAGCATCAAAGCCGCTGCGCTGAAACTGGAAATATGATTGCTTACAGCGGCACGCCTGTTTTCAGTTTTGTTACCATCTGATGTGCAAGGCGGGTTGGTTCAGGCAGACGGCACTTTGTGCAGCAGTCAAGCACAATTCTTATGGCATCCTGAAGATTGCAGCGGTTACCGATTGAAATATATAATGGTTTTGTGTTGGTCCGCGAACGCACTGCCGAGCCTATCAATTCGCCGTTATGTACCAGCCTTGCACATGATCCTTTTGCTGTTTCAAGCTCGCCGTGTTCGCCGATGAGCCGGCTTTTGGCACATCCGATTGTCGCAACGTTCACAAACAATCCCAAATGACAGGCGATGCCGAATCTTCGCGGATGGGCATAACCCTGACCGTCAACCAGCACACAATCCACCGGTGAAACTGTTTGTTCGAGCGCATCAAGACAGGCAGGCAATTCCCGAAAGCTCAAAAGTCCCGGCACATACGGGAAAGTCAGTTTTCTCACGGCAAAGCGTGATTCAACCAATCTGAAACCGCCGGATTGTTTTTGCATTACCACCGCTGCCGCGATAATTCGCTTTCTGTCGTCCGTAAATGCGCAGTCGATGCCGGCAATGAACCTCGGCGGTCTTGATATCGGGCGGAATCTTAATTTCCCGGCCAGACGCCTTTGGAGGTCAACAGCGCCGGCAGCGGTGAAATTCCAGTCGTGTAAATGCTTTATTTTCATATCGTTATGGAAATTGCGAATTTTACTTATTTTATTCTTTTTACAGTTATGGTACAATAATAATTTTGGGTTACTGCGTATATTTCGTACTGCGACAACAATCAGAGCCGCGAATGTTAATGAGCGGTTAACCGCCCGATTATTCCTGCGGTTCTGCTATAATTGTTTATTGGGATTTCTGTTTGTTATTATGGAAAAATTTATAAAAATTCGCGGTGCATCTCAGCACAATCTCAAGAATATCGACGTTGATATTCCGCGCGACAAACTGGTTGTTATCACGGGAATCAGCGGCTCCGGCAAAAGCTCGCTTGCGTTCGATACGATTTATGCCGAGGGGCAGCGCAAATATGTTGAATCTCTCAGCGCTTATGCCAGGCAGTTTCTTGAGCAGATGCAAAAGCCCCAGGTTGAGTCGATTGAGGGCCTGCCTCCCACGATAGCGATTGAACAGCGCAGCAGCTCCTCAAACCCCCGTTCCACCGTTGCAACGACAACGGAAATATATGATTACTGCCGCGTACTTTTTGCCCGCATAGGACAGCCGTACTGCTGGATATGCGGCAAAAAAATCGCATCGCAGCACGCTTCGCAGATTGTCGATTCGCTGATGGCTCTGCCGCAGGGCACAAAGATTCAGATATGCGCTCCGCTGGTACGAGGCCATAAGGGTGAACACCGTGAAATATTTTCCCAAATTCAGCGAGAAGGTTTTGTGCGTGCGCTGGTTGACGGCGTCGTCTATGACGTCAAATCCGTTCCGCTGCTGGATAAAAATAAAAAGCATGACATTTCGGCGGTTATCGACAGGCTTATTGTCCGCGATACCATTCGTATTCGTCTGGCCGATTCTGTTGAAACAGCTCTGAAAACAGGCGAAGGTCTGATAACGGTTTTGACGCAAACGCCTGGTGAGGACGCACAAAACGGAGAAGGCCGGTGGCAGACGCTTGTGTACAGCGAAAAATTTGCCTGCAACGACCATCCCGAAGCGTCGCTGGAAGAACTTTCGCCGCGATTGTTCAGTTTCAACAGTCCTTACGGCGCATGTCCGGAATGCGACGGTCTGGGCACAAGGCTTGAGTTTGACCCTGATTTAATTGTGCCGGATGAGTCGGTTTCGCTTGAAAACGGAGCAATCGATGCATGGCGCAAGGGCGGTAAGCGGATGAATATTCTTTATAACCGGATGATTAAGCGGTTCTGTGCGGATTTCGGCATAAGCAAATCTATCCCGTTCTGTGAAATTCCTCCCAGGATACGCAAAATACTGCTTTACGGCACAACAGACGAGGATGAAAATCAATACAGGATTTATTTTGAGGGCGTAATACCCAATCTGCATAAGCGATGGCATAACACTACAAGCGAATATGTCAAGGCCAGGCTTCACAGTTATCTTTCCGAGCAGCCGTGCAGCCAGTGCCTCGGCGCGAGGTTAAGAAAAGAGGCGCTGGCCGTCAGAATCGGCGAAAAAAATATTTATGAGCTTACGTCGCTGAACGTTGAAAAGGCGCAAAAGTTTTTTGATTCGCTTGTTTTGGATACAGAGAAAACCCATATCGCAGAACAGCCGCTGCGTGAGATTAAAGCAAGGTTGAAATTTCTGATTGATGTGGGGCTGGGTTATCTGACGCTCGACAGAAAAAGCGGCACGCTTTCGGGCGGCGAGGCACAGCGAATCAGGCTGGCTACGCAGGTCGGCTCCGGGCTTGTGGGCTGCTGTTATGTGCTGGATGAGCCGACAATAGGCCTGCACCGGCGCGATAACGACAGACTTTTGGGTATTCTGCGAAAGCTTGCCGACATTGGAAATACCGTGCTTGTAGTCGAACATGACGAGGACGTTATTTCACACGCCGACCATATTATCGACATAGGCCCAGCGGCAGGGGCGAACGGCGGGGAACTCGTCGCACAGGGCAGCCTGGAGGATATATTAAAATCCGAACGTTCCGCCACCGGCGCGTATATGTCGGGCAGAATCACAATGGAACTGCCCAAACGCCGCAGAAGATACAACTTGCGCAACTGCCTTGAAATCAGACAGGCAAGCGAAAATAATCTGAAAAACATCGATGTAAAATTTCCGCTCGGCACTTTTACCTGTGTTACAGGCGTAAGCGGCAGCGGCAAAAGCACGCTTATCACCGAAATTCTGCTGAAGGCATTAAAACGAAAACTGTACAATTCAAAGGACAAGCCCGGTGCGCACAAAAACGTTCTCGGCACATCGCGGATTGACAAAGTAATAGAAATCGACCAGTCGCCGATAGGTAAAACGCCGCGCAGCAATCCTGCCACTTATACGGGAGTTTTTGACCTCATTCGCCAGCTTTTTGCCAAAACGCGCGAGGCGAAAATTCGCGGCTACAAACCCGGCAGATTCAGCTTCAACGTCAAAGGCGGCAGGTGTGAAGAATGTCAGGGGCAGGGAACAAAATGCATCGAAATGCACTTTCTGCCGGACGTTTATGTTACCTGTCAGGCGTGCAAAGGTACGCGATATAATCAGGAGACACTGCAAATTACTTACAAAGGATGTAATATTGCCGATGTGCTGGAAATGCGAATCGAAGATGCTCTGAAGTTTTTTGCGAACTTTCCAAAAATAGTTCGTCTGCTTAAGGCTCTCTGCGATGTAGGACTCGGCTATATGGCTGTTGGGCAGTCTTCGACGACGCTTTCCGGCGGCGAGGCCCAGCGAGTCAAGCTGGCCGCGGAACTCGGCAAGCCGACTGCCAGCCATACGATTTATCTGCTCGATGAGCCTACAACAGGGCTGCATTTCGCGGACATTCATAATCTGCTGAACGTGCTTCAGAGGCTGGTGGATATGGGCAATACGGTTGTGGTTATTGAGCATAATCTCGATGTAATTAAAATGGCCGACTATATTATCGACCTCGGCCCCGAAGGCGGCGAGAACGGCGGCAGAGTTATCGCCGGGGGGTCGCCGGAGGAAATCATCAGTGTAAAGGAAAGCTATACGGCCAGGTATCTGAAAGAAAGACTGGAAAAGGAAACGTTAGTAAAATGACCAATGACCAAAAACCCAATGACCAGAGAATGACCAATTCTCGAATCACCAATAACCAAAACAGAAAATCACAGTTTGATTTGGAAGAAAGAACGGCAATTTTTGCTGAGCAGGCAATCGAGTTTGCCAGGAATTTGCTGCGAGAGGTTATCACCGTTACCCTGATAGACCAGTTTATCAGGTCATCCACAAGCATTGGAGCAAATTATTGTGAGGCAGATGAAGCAGTGTCAAAAAAAGAATTTAAACATAGAATTTCAATCTGTGCCAAAGAGGCAAAAGAAACAAAATATTGGATCAGGATGATTGTCAAGGCTTTTTTTGCCGGTAGGGATGCTGGTGAAAAAAATTGGCGAGAGGCTAAAGAATTACATTTAATATTTGCTGCCATTAAATGAAATTGTGAGTAATCCAGAACTTCTTCCAAATGTTTTGGGGCTTTGTTATTGGAAATTCTCTGGTCATTGATTAATTGGTTATTGGTCATTTATTGAGTAACCTATGATAAAAAATATTAAAACACTACAGTGGCTCGGCGATACAGACGGCTGTTTGCGGTTAATCGACCAGCGCAAACTGCCTACGGAGTGCGTCTGTATAGACTGTCAGATGACGGAAGATTTATTTTCGGCGATTAAAACACTCGCCGTTCGCGGAGCGCCGGCCATAGGCGTTGCGGCTGCTTACGGGATATGCCTTGCCGCCAAACAAATTCAAAACAATACTGCACTGTCAAATGCGGTTGAGCTTATAAATAAACAGGCCGATTATCTCGCCTCGTCAAGACCGACGGCAGTGAATCTGTTCTGGGCGACAGACAGAATGAAAAGCTGTGCCGTGAAATTTGTTGCCGGAAACCCCAAAACAACCGTTAAGCATCTTAAAAATGCCCTGCTTGCCGAGGCACAAAAAATTGAAGCTGAAGATATTGAAATGTGCAGGCAAATCGGAACTAACGGCGAGCCTTTGATTCCCGGCAGCGGAGCAATTTTGACGCACTGCAATGCCGGCGCACTTGCGACAGCGGGAATGGGAACCGCCCTTGCGCCTTTGTTTGAGGCACATCGCATAGGTAAAAGATTAGAAGTCTATGTTGACGAAACCCGCCCGCTTTTGCAGGGTGCAAGACTGACCGCATGGGAGCTGATGCAGGCAGGAATTGACGCTACGCTGATTTGCGATAATATGGCAGGTGAGCTTATGCGGCAGGGCAAAATCGGCGCCGTAATAGTCGGCGCAGACCGGATTGCCGCCAATGGCGATACTGCAAACAAAATCGGCACATACAGCCTGAGCGTACTTGCCAAAGCGCATAGTGTGCCGTTTTATATTGCCGCTCCGTCAAGCACTTTTGATTTGAAAATCAGTGCCGGCAGCGAGATTCCAATCGAGCAGCGCAACGGCGACGAGGTTCGCGGCTTTGGCGGCATGCAAGCCGCCCCTGCTGAAATAGCTGTTTATAACCCGGCTTTCGATATCACACCTGCACAAAATATTAGTGCGATAATTACTGAAAAAGGTATAATAAAACCGGTTGGCCGGCAAACAATAACGGCGATTTTAACGCAAACATAAGTGTTCCGGGAAACGCATTTGTCGAAGTCAAAAAATCGGATTGACAAAATGAAACAGGGTAAGAAGAATATCAACGCCGCAACACTGCAAACCGAACCGTCTTCTTTGCCGGCGAAACAAAAATATTTTGATTTTATTTGTGTATTAGTGCTGCTTGCGCTTGGTACATATCATTCCGTATTATATTTTGGTCATCAGGCCGTGCCTAATTCCGACTGGCCGTGTTTTATAGAAACCGGAAAAGTAGTTCTTTCCTTAAAAATACCTGTTGATTATAAACGCGCTCCCGTTCTTGGAATAATGCAGATCGCAATCAGTAAGTTAATGCCGGGGCCTTACCCTGAACTGACTGCCGGCTGGTTGTTGAACGCGGTATTACACCCCTTGAGCCTTGTTTTGTTATGGCTTATCGCAAAAAAAATAGCAGGGCAGGCTGCCGTATGGTTTGCATTAGTTGCCGGAATGAATCCTTATGTGATAAGTATGATCAGAGAACCGATAGTTGAAACAACATTTTTATTTTTTGTTCTTTTTACAAGTTATTTGATTATAATCAGGTCCCGGTGGAGTTATCTGCCGGCTGCTGTAACATCGATGCTGCGATACGAAGGCGCAATTCTTATTTTTATGGCGTTTATTGTCGATTTATCGCTTGACAGGTCCAAACGAAATATCGTTTTTGCATTTTTGCGAAGTTCAACTGCATGCATTCCTCTTGGTCTTTGGATGCTGGGTACCGTCCTTAACTGGAATACACAGGCAGGGACACATTATTTAAAAGAGATGGGTGCGGAAAGCGGCGGGAAAATAGTATGGCGGGAATATATTGAATTATTATGGCAAAGCGGGTTTTCAAATCTTTTTACCCCGGCGACCCAAAATGCAGAAAATGCTCAAAAAATATACGGCCTCGGCAAGGCAATGGTTTTGACGGGATTTATTTGGGGCAGTTTCCACGGCATAGTCAGAAAGAATCTGGATATTATTCTTTTTCTGATTTTACTGGCGCCGTATATATTTATCCATGCCTGGCACGGCGCCATCATCAGCAGATTTTGCGTGCCGGTGAACTGGATTGTCTTGCTTATTACTATTTATGGATGGCTTGTATTATGTACATTTGTAAATAACAAAAATCAAATTCCATCAGCGGTTATTATTCTGCTCGAAAGCGTTTTGCTGATTATTGCTTTAGTTTGGACAGTAATGCTGGCAGGACATTTAAGCGCAATTAAACAATTCAGCGAACGCTCCGCATCCATACCTTTTGTTACAACAGCAGCTTTGATGGTATTGATATTAACGGCGATATTTACACAAAGACCCCGAAGGATTTTCAAAAACATCGTTATATTTATCCTGCTGGTTCTTTTTGTTGTTTCAAATCAGTTTGTTATTGCACAGGTTATAGGAAACGGCCAACAGGAGGTTGAATTCAAATATCTGGCGGAATGGTATCTCAAAAATGCCCAGCCCGGCGAAAAAATGGTAACCAGCATGGCCGGAGTGGCAGGGATATTCGCCCCTGATTTTAAGGATATGTTTATTCATACAGGTTCGATGAATGCCCAAAACCCAAATGATTTTATCCAGGAGTGTTATGAAAAAGGTATCAAATATGTTGTCTGGGATTCAAGGCTTGGAAACCGACCCAATGACCGTTATTACAAACTTTGGAAACTCGACAATATTGCGATGCTTAATCAGCCTCGCGATATTGCCCAATATAAGTATCTTACAAGTCTGCACGGCATGCCCGGACATTATGTGAATGTTTTTAAGTTAAAATAGCGCGTAATCTGCGAGAAGAACCCCGCAAATAAATCGCTGGGCTAACTATACGCTATACCCTGTAAAAATTTATCTCACCGCGACGACTTCCTTTACCTGCGGCACGCGCTCCTTGAGCAGCCGTTCGACGCCCATTTTTAACGTCATCTGTGCACCCGGGCAGCCGCGACACGCACCCTGAAGCCGCACTTTAACCGTATTGTCCGGCTCAATGCTCACTAACTCTATATCGCCGCCGTCATTTTGCAGCATAGGACGAATTGAATCAATTACTTCAGCTACTTTCTGCTGAAGAGTCTTTTCCTGGTTATCTGCCATCGAAAATATCCTTTCAGTTTGTTATATCTAAAAATCTGCCGGGCCGAGGGGCTCAAAGACCGCTCACTAACGTTCACGGCTTTGTAAGAATCCCACGAATAAACCAGCCGCGACGAGCGAGTCTCGGCGGGTCGCGGGGCCAACTATCCCCTATACCCTATACCCTATCCAAACAATATTCAATTAAAATCCCGCAGCCATTTTGGATACCCCCGGCCAAACTGGTCGCACAGTTCATAACATAGGCCAAATCGGTCGCTTACAATTTTAATTTGCCGAATCAACGAGCCGTTTTGGTCGTTTTGCCAGGATGAATAAAAAAACTAGAAAATTTTTTATCGTGTATAAGTCCTGCCGTGTCAGGCGGTTATAAATTTAATTATGGATTTTTTTTCTCAGGCACGCTGCTTGCAAATATATAAAGCGTTATTCGTTTTAACAGGGAGTTGAAGAAGAGGTTTTTGCGAGGAGTCAGAATGCTGATGTAACCTTAAACTGTTTTTATGTGCGAGATCTGGGATGATCGTTCTTGTTAAAGCGAACGTTTTGACTGTGGGCCTGACCGGACGACACAGCGATTTGAAGGAATTGCCCGTCAGACTGGTTGGCGTCGAGACCGGAAAGCAGGCTACTTGCTCTTTGAAAAATGAGAGGTTTGACAGCATCGTAAGTAACTGGGATTTGCCCGATATGACGGACGGGGTGTTCTTAAAGAAGCTCCGGGCTTTTAAGCCGAATATACCGATCATAGCTGTAGTGCAAAGCGGCGATAAGTCGCAGGAAATAGCCGCACGCAGCATGGGAGCATCGGCAGTATTACCGGCGGACGCAAGTGATGAACTTTTCCGTCAGACCGTCGCGGATATCCTTGGCTTGGGAGATGTGAGGTCAATTAAAGAAATTTATGCCGTCGCTGAAGAAGCTGAAGAGCGCTAAAAAAATAAACGTGTGGCGAACTCTTGCTTTCTTCAAGGTTTGCGGCCGGGAAAGACCCGAACAGTCTAAATAACCCGATACCGCGAACTGCCCGGCAGTCGAGGGAGAACGTGTGACGCAGTAGGTTCACCTCCTCAAGAAGTGGGCCCTTAGGGACCCACTTGCGAGCAATCACGCCAATGGCGTGTATCCTATACGAGGGATAAGCTCACAAAGAGTTTTCTCCTCCTCTCCTCCCGGTGGGTTTGTGGCCGAGCAGTGATTGTAGAGCTTCAAACCCGCTTTGAGAGCAATCGGGGCCTGGCCCCGTTCCTATAATGAGGACTGCTCATAAAGAGTTTTCTCCTCCTCCCAAGGGTGGAATGTGACCGGACAGTGAAGTAGGTTGCATTCCGCTTTAAGAGCAAGCGGGTCTTTGTACCCGACAGTTTATACGACTGGAGGTTGCTCAAAAAGAGTTTTCTCCTCCTCCCAAGGGTGGGATGTGGCCGAGCAGTGATGTAGGTTGCATTCCACTTTTTTGAGAGCTGCAGGGCGTTGCCCTGAGTTAATAGAGAGGCTCGAGAGCGTTTTCTCCTCCTCCCAAACGAGCGGGGTCGATACCGGCAGAGCCGGAAATCGGCCCAACTCGAAAGTTATCAGAGTGTTGCTCTGTGTAAAATATAATTTTCTCATTTTCTCCTCCTCCCAACGGGCAGGGCTTGTGAAAACAGGCCTGCTCGAAGATAAACACGCTCTGCGTGAAGAAGCGTGCGGAAAATAGATTCGTGTTTGCGTGAAGCATCACCCCAACGTGGGCCTCGGTCGATCACTGTTCGGTCTTCGACTGGGGCCATTTTTTAAACTCATTTTATATCACAGTGCCATACGTCTGGCACTGTGGCGATTTTGCCGTTTATTTTTTCCGCCATTATGCCGAGTCTGTAAATGACCAGGGAGAAAAGGCGAATCGCAACGACTTCCACGAACATCTTTGGTTGCTGAAAACTCTACGGTCGGATTCATCCTGAAGCGGGGGGCGGTGTTGCGGCCGTGTCCTGTCCGACCGTGGGATTATATAACCTGTGTACTTTTGGCCAACGTCTTTGATTGTCCGTTGTCCCGTTTGTTCAGGCATAAATAGTTTTTCATCATCTATGCAGCAGCCGGATGAAAATCTGATTCCAAAAATAGAGCTTATTTCAGAGGCGGATGTGCGGTTGATAAAGGACGACAGAAATAAAAATCCCGATAAATTTATTTTTTATCAGTTTACAACCACGCTCGGCGAGAGGATGTGGTGTCTCAGGGGAATGGAACAGATTTTAATGGATTATCTTCTTTATCCAAAGTTCGTTCACAAGGCTCTCGATGTTCTTATGGAAATGCACTATAAGGCAATTGATAAGCTGTTAAAGCTGCCGATCGACGGCATTACCTTCGGCGACGATTTCGGCTCTCAAAAAGGTTTAATGTTCAGCAAAAAAATCTTTTGCGAATTTTATAAGCCGTGATATAAAATACTGTATGAAAAGGTGCGTTCCGCCGGTCTGATTGCGGGCCATCATTCGTGCGGAGATAACACCGAAATAATGAAGGATTTTGTTGATATCGGCCTGCAGGTTTTTCATCCGCTTCAGCCCGAAGCGATGGATATAGTAAAAATTAAGAAAGAATTCGGCAAAGACCTGACCTTTCGAGGCGGCATAGGCACACAGGGCGATATGGTTTTTGGAACGCCCGAACAGGCAAGAAAAGCTGTCCGCGATGCCGTAAAAGTCCTCAGCAAAGGCGGCGGTAAAATCTCTTTCGCTTGCCCAAAAAGGCTGGCCGATGGCTTACGATGATGTTACCGCAGAAACGGTAAAGAAGCTGGGCAAACCGGCAAAGGTAAGGAAAGACGCACTTGAAGCAATTGCCTTATGGGACAGTTGGTAAGCCTATCTGGCAAAAACCGCAATGCGTTTGTAATAAGTCATTTCTGGGCAAGGTACTGTTTTGACACCAGAAAAAGACTGCATCCTCACTTTGCATTAAAACGCATCCTTGAATTGCTTGAACAGTCGCAATAAAAAATGAAAATAATTGACGCGCATGCACATTTATATAATGAGCCGGACTATGCCGAGCGGCTGCTTGAGGCAATGGACGGCTGTAATATCGAAAAAACATGCATCAGCGGCCTGGGACAGCTTTATTCCTTCGGCACAAATGATGATGTAAAAAACGCATTAAAACGGCATAAGGACAGATTCATCGGAGCCGTTGCTGTTCGTCCGGGCTGTGACAGTGCAGAAAAAATTCAATGGGGTTTTGAAAACGGCTTCACAATGGTCAAAGTTTATCTTCCGAAAAGCGGATACGAAGACCCTGCCTATTTCGGGCTTTGGCAAAAGTGCGTCGAACTTAAAATGCCGGCGCTTTTTCATACGGGAATTGTAACATGCAAAGACGTTCCCGGCCAAGGCGTTTCGTCATGGAATATGCATCCGCTTCGCATTGAGCCGATAACGCGAGAATTCCCGGATATGAAAATTATTATCGCTCATCTCGGCGTATCTTCCAATATGGACGCCGCGGAACTTGCAAGGTTGCGACCGAATGTCTATGTCGATTTGACGGGCGACCCAGCCGGCTGGCGCATCAGACTTGACAGAGAAGGAGCTGATAAGTATTTATGGTGGCTGGGAGCGTTTAATAAAGTAATTTTCGGCACGGATGTGCATCACTCCAAAATAAAACAGGTTCTCAGCGACGATATAAAACGTTATGAGAAATTAAATATTGATAAGCAAACCATTCATAATATTTTTTACGGCAACATCGCAAAAATTTTAAATCTTCAATAACGGCGAAATATGGTAAATCCCTTTGAAAAATCAGGCAAATGGTTTAAGGCAAATTTCCACGTCCATACCACTACTTCGGACGGCAAATTGTCGGCCTGCGAAGTTGTGAAGAAATATCGCAGCGCAGGCTACAATGTTCTCGCAATTACGGACCATCGAAAAACAAACGACGTATCAGGCATGTCCAACAAAAAAATGCTCGTTATTAGCGGAATGGAATATCATCCTTCCTGCCCGGGAAAGCCTGTTCCTTACCATATTGTCGGCCTGAATATTCCTCACGGCTTTGAATTTGACGAGCCTGATAATGTCCTCCGCTGCGTCCGGCAGATAAAAAAAATCGGAGGCGAAAGTATTCTTGCTCATCCCTACTGGAGCGGACAGGCTTATGAGGATTTTAAGAAATTGCTGAACAAAATCATCGCTGTCGAAGTCTATAACGCCACCTGCAACAGACACGGCAGACCGTGCAGTGAAAATGAATGGGTGTATTGCCTTGACCGGGGCCGTTCGCTGCCGTGCATTGGAAATGACGACGCTCATTTTGTGCCTGGCGACGATGTCTTCGGCTGCTGGACATGGCTGAAAATGCGATCACTGACGGTAAAAAATGTTATCAATGCAATAAAAACCGGCTGCTGTTATGTATCCTGCGGGCCGACAATTAAGGATTTCAGATTGAAAAACGGCGAAGTGCATATCCGCTGTTCTCCTGTTTCAACAATATATTTTACCGGCGACCCGGGCAGGGGATTTCGCAAATGCGCAACCGGCAAAAAATTGGCCGCATCGTTTTCCATTGAAATCCCGCCGTGGAACTATGTTCGAGCGGTGGTTGTTGACGTAAACGGCAGAAGGGCCTGGACAAACCCCATTTTTCTTAAATAAAGGGTTATCTGAAAAATGCAAATGAACAGAGCCGCGAACTTGTTTAGCCGCTGTCGGAACAACGGCGTACCCGTCAGCCCTCAGGTCTGTCCTGCGGGTTATCAGTATAATGCAATCCCGACTTTGCGCAAATCTGACCCCGACGACAGGCGTCGGGGCTGGCAATTCCCCGCAGTTTATTTGCGGGTTTTGAGTCAAAAACGCGGTCTTGGGGTTTCGTAAATCAATTTATAGAGATACCCGAAAGTGAATTGAATTTTATGGAGATGCCGCATGATATTTCTCAAACTTCCCGATTTTTTCATAAGTGTTTTCATAGCAATGCCCTCCGGAGGTAGAAACAGGCGTTGAGGATGTGCGTAAGGCCGGTCAGGAGGCGGTAGAGCATGAAATCGACTCTATCGGGGAGCACCTGTGCATAGCCAATCAGTCGCTCGGCCAGTCCGAGGTGTTTTTCCCACAACCACGCCAGATACAACATAACCAGCATCGCCAACAAGATCAGCCGACAGATGGCCGTCCATCGAAATGTGCGAATTGCCTCAAGGCTCACTTCTTCCTTGAGGAATTGCATCCCTTCTTCACATTCCCACCGCCGGACGTAAAATCGCAGCACGCGTTTGGCATCAGCAACCGTCTGAATTTTGTTCAGAAATCCATGAAAATTTGACGATAATGACTCCATCAGAGCATCCTGCTTTACCATGATATATCTCCTTATATCTAAACGATTTAAATGAAACAATACACTCCATTTCTCATCGTCAGATATAGGGAGATTTCTTCTTAAAAAAGCCTTGTCTGAAAAAAAATTCAAAAAATCGGGAAGTTTGAGCCTATTTGTATTTGACAAGACCATTTTTTACAGGTATAATTGAGCCATAGTTGAATAATAGGTGCCTGTCCCCTATTATTT
>DYLR01000021.1 GCA_020721975.1 Blastopirellula marina
GAACAGATGAACGAAAAAGGAAAAAATTAGACGGCCATTAGCGCTGTCATATTAACTTCAATGGCATCGCCCGGCATTAAAGCAACGTTCGTCAGCGGTGCAGGTTTTTCCATAGGCGCAGCCGGATAATAACGGGTCTTTTTCTCACAGCCACCCAACAATGGCATTAACAACCCTGCACACAGAAACAGCCACTGCCGTATTGCCAATGCATTATGGTAATTTTTCATCAATGTTTTCTCCGCAACATGATTTAACAGAAGGTTTCACCATTCCATTTTGTTAAAGATTTTCAGACTCCGTCCCCGTCAGGAGCGTAAAATTCCTGCGCTGCCATATAAAATGGGGATTTGTGCCGGAGGTATGTTCTCACCGTCCGCGCACTTTAAAACGGAAAGGGCTCCCTCCCTAAAAGTTTTATTTTATTACAATCTCCGAAATTGCCCAGTGTGAATCTTAATTCGTTATAAATATTACCTATTTTAATATTGATGTCAAGAAAAATGCACATTATTTTCAAATTTTATCTGCTAAAATATCTTACCAATATTAACATTAAAAAATTTACCATTATCTATGTTATCTATTTCCCCCATATTAACTTTGGGTCTGTTTTTTCGTTCACTATCTGATGATAGATTTTCTGAATTGAGGGTGTCTCCAAAACCTATTTTATACAACAACCATTCTCTTTTATTGAGCACGGAAGGCATATATATATAAATGTTGCTTTTTTACAACACTGTTAAATATTTCTTAACTATCTTATATTTAAGGATTTATGATATAGAAAGTCAAAAGGAAAACTTTGGGTAATGTTGATAAAAAGCAACATAACGAAATGACACATCCTTTTTCGCGTAATTTAACATACGGCCAATTCGACGCTTAAGTATAGGCAAAACCACGCATTGCGTATTAGCACAACACTTGCTGCTATTATGGGGCATTGCTGGCACAAAGGTTGCTTTGTGCCTTCCAAAAGTTCATGGGCGGAGGTTTCCTGTTTGGAGGAGTTGTTCGAGCGAGGAGGAAACTCGGGTCCGCCCACCTTGTTAGCAGCAGGGAACTCAAGACCCTTGTACATATACATATATAGAGAGAAACATCGAATCCGGAGCTGGCCGGGAGGAGGCAGCTCCTTTTTTTTGCGCTCGACCGCAGACGCTTCCATTGACCGGCTGCAATACCTTTTTTTTATCTGATAATTCCATATAATATCTTTATGGAAAAAACGGTCTGGCGTATTATTGATGCAAATTTTAACCGTGCGCGCGAGGCTCTGCGGGTTATGGAGGAATTCTGTCGATTCAGCCTGAACAGTCGAAATTTCAGTTTTCGTGTAAAACAGCTTCGCCATGAACTCTGCGGTCTTGTTGATAAATTAGACTCCGATAAACTGCTGGCCGCACGCGAAAGTTCCGGCGATGTCGGCAGCGACCTGAAAGTCCGCAATCAAATGACACGCACATATATTATCGATAGTTTCACCGCAGCAGCCAAACGGCTGAGCGAAGCAACTCGCGTTCTGGCCGAAATGACTGCCGTCGTTGATAAACAGCTCCCATCCGGATTTGAAAAAATTCGCTTTGCCGGTTATACGCTCGAAAAAGACGTTATACTCTTTGTTCAGCCTGTTATGAAATTTAAAAACGCAAGGCTTTATGTAATCATCGGCAACGATACGGTCGAGCTTGCCGAGGCCTGCATTAAAGGCGGAGCAGACTGTTTACAGCTTAGACTCAAAAACACCTCCGATTCACAATTTGTCACAATCGCGTGCGATTTTGTAAAACTCTGTCGGGACAGCGGAGTGATTTCAATTATTAACGACCGTATTGACATAGCGGTTTTGAGCGATGCCGACGGCGTACATCTGGGTCAAAATGACCTTTCAATTACGCAGGCGGCCAAACTTGCTCACAAGCCGATGATATGGGGCAACAGTACACATAACGACAGAGAATTAACCGCAGCTATTGAACAGCAGCCGACTTATATTGCTCTTGGCTGTGTATTTCCAAGTAAAACAAAAACAGGCGTTGAAATTTGCGGCCTCGATTACATCAAACGTTCAATTCCCAAAATAACCGAGCAGGGCATTGTTCCCCTGGCGATAGGCGGCATCACTGCGGAAAACGTATCGCAGATTCTAAATTGCGGAATAAAAACCATCTGTGTTTCCTCTGCAGCAGTCGGCAGCTCAGATCCGCAGGCGGCATGCAAGGCGCTAAAGGACTTGTTATAAGGGATAAACATTGAACATTGAACATTGTGAATATGGATTTTTTGAAATCTGAAATCTAAAATCTATAATCTTTCCTTGTTTAGCCGCCGTCGGCTGACGGCGTATCCGTCAGCCCGAAGGTCTGTCCTGCGGGTCATCAGTATATGTAATCGCGAGTTTGCGCAAATCCGGCCCCGATGACAGGCATCGGGGCTGACAAGTCCCCCGGTTTATTCGCGGGATTTGGTTGTCGCGAATATCTTATTTCACGCCGCCCATTATGTTCAGCGGGCTTTTCAAGGCGGGCAATGTTTCAACTGTAATTTGCGGGTCTTCAATTCGGCCCTGCAGCTGCACCTGCAACATGGCGGGGCCGAGACTGCGAGCCAGCGACTCAATAAACGACGGCTCGGTTTTATGGCTGTTCGAATAGGCGATAAAATCGATATTTGCCTGCTGCGTAGGCAAATCAAGTGTGCCGCTGCCTCGCAGTGAGAGCGTATTGCCGTAAATATCGACTCTGTCCAATCGCAGGGTCGAGCCGACAATATACGAATCGATATACATATTCTGGAACAGAAAATTCTTTCTGCCTGTCTTTTTAATCGCCTCGGAAAGAGCCTGGAGCGGGTCCTGATTTTTGCGGGACATATTCAGAAAAATCATTTGAACTCTGCCGCCGGTTGAGCCGGTTTTCCCGAGTGTGCCGGTAATTCCCGCCGAACCGCCCATTGTACCCTGTGTTTGGGTATATTCAGCCGGCACTTCCAAAAACTCAAACGCTCCGATTTTATCAAAGCCCATCTGTGCGTCGTAGATATAAAAAGCCGAATCTGCCGGTTTATATATCCGCGCCGAGCCGGATATATTGCCGTTATAACAGTTTGCCGTAAATTGTTCCGTAGCCAGCGTCCCGGATGCGGAATCGTAAGAAAACGGGCAGACAAAATTTGTGATGAGCCGGTTTTGCGCCCTAAATGAACTGGAAGTAAGTTTGCCACGTGTGCTGCCCAGTCCTTTTTGCATTGAATATTCCGTTTTCAGTTCGACCGTACTGTTCATGCGGTCGATTATTTTGTTTTCACCGAGACTGCAATTTATGAAATTTATATTTCCCTCGGCGCGAACTATTGCACCGATATTCGGTTCTGTGGTCATTTTAATCACAGGCAGATTGAAGTTAAACGCACCGGCCGGATGAAGTTTTTTGTAAAGCGGCGCAATATCCGCCCCCATTGCATCGCCGAGCCTGTCGTCAAAAACAATATCTGTGCCGGAACAGCTCAAATCGGCGTCGGTAAAGCCTGTTTCGTCCGTGTGCAGTACGCCGTCAAGTCTTACCACAGGCGCCGTATCTGCGGCTTCAACGTCCACATCCAAATTTGCGGTGATATTCTTAAATTCTATTATCCGCGGCAGTGCGATTATATCTCCGCGCAGATTTTTCAGCGGCAGCGGCAGTTTCTCTATCGTTGCAGAATCGCCTAAGCATTTGATCCGGAATTCGGTATCGCCGCAGCTTTCGGCGGCATTTTGATTCAAAACGGCGTTAATATCTACCGGGCCGGTGAACTGCGTTTTTCTTATCACCTCGTCAATTGCCGGAGAAATCCCGCCTAAACTCATACACGGGTCAACCGGAAAAGACCTTGCATTTATGTTAAGACAGTATTCAATGGGCTTGTCGCTTTCCGTATTCGGTCGGATTATGCCTGTTGCTTTAACATCGGCGCCGCGCACCCTGCCTTCAAGACTGTCAAGCACAACCATCTGCGGGGTAACCTTCGCTGTAAGTGTGGCGTCGTTGAGCGTAAGGTCGTAATTGCGATGCCTGAAACTTTTGCCGTTTATGGTCAAATCCGCAGCGTAATCGACTTTGGTGCGGTCGTCAGGGCTGGTTTTTAGCTTAATCCGCGAGTCAACGGTCGCGTCAATTTCAAATCTGCGGACAAAATCCTGCGGTTTTTCGGGCAAAGCGAATATCAATTCCTGGTCCACCGGCAGTTTTTCCGTTGCAATATTGAAATCATAGACCGGCTCTGTGCCGATATCCGAAAGAATGCCGTCAACAAATATCACGGCGTTGTCCCTGCGGGAAACAATATTTTTCAACTGCACCGTCTCGCCGCTGATATACGCCCTGCCTGTGCTGTGCTTCAGCGGATAAGGAAAATACTGGCAAATGAGGTTGACATCATCGACGCTGGAATCTATAGACAGTACAAACGGATTGCCCGGCTTTGCGAAAAAATGGAAATCGCCGCTTACGCGCCCCTGGGGCGTAAATGTTATCCAGAGCTTTCTGAATTTTTCAAGCTCCCTGCCTGTCAGGACGGTTTCATAATATTTCCGGGCTGTCTCGAGTTTGTCAGTATCTATTTTAAGTGCATTGTATAAATCCTGGTCAAGCAGCATATTGGGGCTGGACATAACGATATTGGCGTCCATATCCTTACCCTTGCCGCCGCCGATATACCCGGCCATAGTAATGTCAACCTCGCCGTGCCTTCCGGTAAGATTTTTCATCGTCATCGACTTTTCAGTAACATCTATCAAACCGTTGATGTTGGTAACAAGATACGGGAACAGGATAAATGAAAGCTGCACGTCTCGCGAAAAAATTGTGCCTTTGCATTTTGTCCTGTTGATTTGGGCAAACGACCCTTCAAGCACAACGTCTATATCGATATGACCCGACGGATAAAACCAGTCGAAGAACATTTGAAGCAGCGGTATAAAACTTCCGAACAGTCGATTTTCATAAGGAAAACTGTTCGGCTGCGGCCTGTGTGTGATGTTTATATTGTTCACCTGCGGACGAAGACGAAATACCGGTTTTGTGCGATATTCGCTGATTTCGCCGCTAAGGAGAATTTTTGTATCTTTGCCGAATTCAAGCAGAGCCTGTTCAAGATATATATTTTCCCTGTCGTATCTTACGGCCAGACCAAGCCTGCTGATTTCCATAAGACTTTTCATCACCAGCGTTCTGGCCGGTGCAGCGCCGCCCGATATTTCAATCGAGCCGCTTTCGGGATTCAGCGATAATTTGCCGGTAATTTGCGATATGGCATTTATGCCGTTTGCGTCGAACAATTCGAGCCTGATGTCGTAATTACTGCCGTGCGAGCCGACAGCCGTTTGCAGCCGAGGTATTCTGCATAAGAAATAATCGATAAAATCGTTGCCGTCAAACTGACGATAGCAAACGGCTGCATTGATAATTTCCACAGGCGGGATGGGCTGACGTTTCTTTTTGTGAGGCAGTTTCAGCCGCATTGAACCGAGATTGAACTTTTTTGCCTTTGAATTATAAATAAGATTTACCGCCGGTGCAGTGAGCTGAATTTTTGTTACCCGCGGACGCATAGTCAAAAGGCTTGACCTGTCAATTGTTATAACGGCCTGTCGGACGCTTAATGGGCAGTCGTTTTTTGAGCCGTTGGAGTCGGTGATAACCGAAAGGTTGTTGATTATCAGTTTGCCGCCGGCGGTGAATTCTGCGGATTTGATGTCAACCCTGGTCGCAAGTATGCCGCCAAGCTTCATCTCGGCTATCAGCGCAATCAGTCCGCCGCCGCAGTTCAGCAGCAGACAGACAAGCAGTATCGCTGTGCCGATAATGCTCAGCCGTATTATCCTGCCGCGGGAGTGGTGTTGATTTTTATTTTTATCTTTGAATAGTTTCATTCAATTTGTCAGCCCCGACGCATGCCGTCGGGGCAATATTTACATACGGCCCTGATATTCAAAATCAGATGACCCGCGGGACTGGCCTGCGGGCTAACAACGCACTGGCTAATCGCTCAATCTAATCGCTTTGGACGCTATATCTTTTCGCCAATATGCGTTTTCAAATGAGATTTTCTCAACAGCAGCGTATGCGTTTTTCTGTGCCTGCGCTATCGTATCGCCAAGCGACGTAACACCGAGTACACGACCGCCCGCCGTTACAATTTTGCCGTCAGCAAGCTGCGTTCCTGCGTGAAAAACAGCCGTGTCTTTCAGCGTCTGCGCCTGTTCTATGCCGGTGATTACGCTGCCTTTTTTGTACTCGCCGGGATAACCGCCGCAGGCCATCACCACGCACACCGCTGCCTTTGTATCCCATTCAATAGTTATCCTGTCCAGCGTACCGCTGCACACCGCAAGCAGCACTTCCAGCAAATCGCTTTTCATTCGCATAAGAATCGGCTGAGTTTCAGGGTCGCCGAAGCGAACATTAAATTCCAGCACACGCGGCCCGCCGGGCGTTATCATTAGTCCCGCGTAAAGCACGCCCCGGTATGGCGAACCGTTGCGATTCATTCCGTCAACGGCAGGCACAAGGATTTCCCTGCTGATCTGCTGCATCATTTTTTCGCTCACAAGCGTAGCCGGGCTGTATGCCCCCATTCCGCCGGTGTTTGGCCCGGTATCGCCGTCGCCGATGGGTTTGTGGTCCTGGGCGGTTTCCATAACATAGATATTCCTGCCGTCAACAAACGCAAGAATGGACGCTTCTTCGCCGAGCAGTTTATCCTCAACGACAATACTGTCGCCTGCGGAGCCAAATATCCTGTCAATCATGATTTTTTCTGCGGCCAATATTCCGTCGGCGGGGTCGTCGCAGACAAAAACGCCCTTGCCTTTGGCCAGGCCGGCTGCCTTGACCACTACCGGCTCATCTCTGGTGGCAATGTATGTTCGGGCGTCTTCAAATTTGGTAAAGCACCTGCTCTCGGCGGTGGGAATGGAATTGGCCCGCATAATTTGCTTTGCATACGCCTTGTCGGCCTCGAGTCTGGCTGCCGCGGCTGTCGGACCAAAGGCCTTTATGCCTGCTGCCTCAAAAGCATCAACCATACCGTTTGCCAGGGGTTCTTCCGGCCCGATTATCGCAAGGCCGACGCCGTTGGTTTTTGCAAAATTTATCAGTTCCTTTGTATTATCGGCACTGATATTGATATTTGTGCCGCAGTTTGCCGTTCCTGGGTTGCCCGGTGCAATGAAAAGCTTTTTAATAATCGCCGACCCAGCCAGTTTCCACGCAATGGCGTGTTCTCGCCCGCCATTACCGACCAAAAGTACATTCATTTCAAAATCCTTTTGCTTTTGTACACTTCTGCTTGTTCGAGAGCGGATAAGAATACTCGATTAACAACGCTTAATCAAGAAAATGAAAAAAACACTGCCGCCCTGAATTAAAAGCACAATTTACAGCTACTCCATCCTGAATATTATCGCACCATTACAGTTAAAGTTTGACACAATATTTTATAGAGGGATAAATAAGTCCTGTTTAGGATTCGCCGATAAAGCAGTAGTTGAATCTATGCATTTTGTTGCACAGAGATAGAAGCAATGTTAATTTGGTTAAATTGTGGAGGCTTCAAATGCGAAACGATGAGAAAATTACGATTCTTTTGGTCGAAGATGACGCTGGAGACCAAAAACTTATCACGCGTGCTCTGAATGCTCACGAAAGGCAGTACGAAATAAAATGTGCCGGCGATGGAGAAAGTGCTCTCGAATACCTGCGAAACAGCGGCATCAATCAATCGCAGTATCCGCGTCCTAATCTGATATTGCTGGATCTTAATATGCCGAGAATGGACGGCAGGCAGTTTTTACGGCAAATCAAGGCAGATGATGACTTACGTTCGATACCGGTGGTAATCGTAACTATTTCCGATGCCTACGAGGACATAAACAAAAGCTACGGTCTTCACGCTGCCGGCTATATTCAAAAATCAGCCAGTCCGACGCAGTTTAACGAACTGATAGAAAAACTCGCCAAGTACTGGTTCTCGACATCAAAGCTTGTCAAAATTGGCTGATTTAAGAATAAAAACCAAAACCAATTTAAAACCATAATATTTTTAGGAATATAGAATGGATACGTTTAAGCCTGTTAATATGCTGTTGATTGAAGACGACCCCGGAGACCAGAAACTGATTAAAATATCGTTGAAAAATCAGAAGATATCTAACGATATAAAAATAATTACCTGCGGTGAAGACGCCCTGGAATATCTTGAAAACTGTAAAAATGAGCAGCCCGGCTGTGAGATGCCTGACCTTATTCTTCTTGACCTGAACATGCCCGGCATGGGCGGCAAGGAGTTTCTGCGAAGGCTCAGACAGGATGAGGTGCTGGGGAAAATTCCGGTTGTGATACTAACAACATCCGACAACGACAAAGACATACTGGAAAGTTTTCAGTTGCAGGCATCGGGATATATTCGAAAACCAATCGATATAAAAGACTTCATAGAGATAATGGACAGTTTAACGGAATACTGGTTTGTAGTATGCAAAAAAGTGCCGCATGACGCAAAATGTCATACAAATTATAAAGTTGCTGCTTGTTGATGACGACTTCGGCGACCGAAAACTGACTCAGCATATTCTGTCTCGTCAGGGACAGAATATAACCTTTAATGTTGAAACCGCCGAAACACTCGAACAAACGAAAAAGGCTATTGCTGCAACAGACTACGATATCGTTCTGCTGGATTTGGGATTGCCGGACGGCAACGGGCTTGATTCTGTTGTGGAAATAGTATCGCTTGCCGGGTCCGCTGCGGTTTTGGTTTTGACCGGGCTGGATGACGACGAAGTCGGCGTAAAGGTGATTCGCAGCGGCGCACAGGATTATCTTGTCAAGGGAACTGCTCTGGAATATACGCTGGTTCGCACAATCAAATACGCCATAGAACGCAAGCGTTCTGCCGAATCGCTGTTCAAGGCGCAAAAAGACCTTGAACAAATGAACGCCCAACTGCTGCAGGCCAGCGAATCGGCAAACAAACTTGCCGAACAGGCAAAGCAGGCCAGCGAAACAAAGAGTCAGTTTCTGGCCAATATGAGCCACGAGATAAGAACCCCAATGAATGCCATCATAGGATTCGGACAAATACTCGCCGAGGAAAATCTCAACAGCCATCAGCGCGAATATGTGGATTTGATAATCGAAAGCAGCAAACATCTTCTCGATATTGTCAACGACATCCTTGATTTTTCAAAAATAGAGGCAGGCCGGCTTAAAGTCGAACAAATCGACTGTTCCCTGCGGCAGCTTGTGCATACCGTGAAATCACTTGTGCAGTCCGTTGCGGAAGAAAAACATCTGCAATTTGAAGTCATTATTTCCGACAATCTGCCGGACGCCGTGCAAATCGACCCGTTCCGGCTTAAACAGTGTCTGCTGAACCTGCTCACCAACGCCATAAAATTTACTGAAACCGGCTCGGTCAAACTTAATGTCTGTTTAATAGATAATGGTTCGCCGCAGTTGAAATTTGATGTTATCGACACAGGCGTGGGAATTCCGCCGGACAAACAGGAAAAAATATTTGACGCATTTACCCAGGCCGACCAAAGCACCAGCCGCAAGTACGGCGGAACAGGTCTGGGACTGGCCATCTGTAAAAATCTGGCTCACTTAATGGGCGGAACTATAACTCTGCAAAGCTGCCCCGGCAAAGGTTCGACTTTTTCACTTTATGTGCCGATTCAGAAAACAACCGGCCAGACCCGGTTCGTGCCGAAGCATCCGCAGCAGCAGGAAGCAGACCCAATACCGCTGCAAAAAACTCTCAGCGGCTGCGTACTTATTGCCGAGGACAGCAAACCTAATCAGACCCTGATTCGGATTTTGCTGGAAAAAATGGGGCTGCAAACCGTTATAGTCGAGGACGGCAAACAAGCGGTGGAAATGGCCTGCTCAAGGCATTTTGACCTGATTTTGATGGATATACAAATGCCCGTGATGAACGGTTATGAGGCCACAGCAGAAATCAAAAGACGCGGCATAAGCACACCCGTAATCGCCACAACCGCAAATGTTATGGAAGACGATAATATTAAATGTCTGCAGGCCGGCTGCGACAGCTACATATCAAAACCAATCGACCGGACAAAACTTCAGAATATGATAAGCGAATACCTGCTGCTTCAGCCGGCAGGGAAATAGACATTTAACATTTAACATTTAAGATTTAACATTCAACATTCAAGATTTAAGATTGTACATTGTTTAGCTGCCGTCGGTACGCCGGCGCATCCGTCAGCCCGCAGGCAAGTCCTGCGGGTCATCAGTGTGATGTAATCACGACTTTGCGCAAATCCCTGACACTGACGGCAGGCGTCAAAGCTGACAATTGCGTGTCTGTACCTTTAAAATAACAAGGCCGGGCAAAGTTCTGGACTTGTGCAGCTCTCAGACGGCTGGTCCTGCTTACCAACTTATAGGACAGGTCCACAGCCTTGCCCGGCGTTAAGTGGTTACTAACTTCTCAGATCCGACCCTCACTCTGAGATTCCACATTTTTACTACGTTATGGATTTTAACAAGTTCAGAAAAATAAAAAAATCCAAAATTAAGGTTTATTTCTGTCCGTTTTAAGACCGTAATCTTAAATCTGTAATCATTAGTTTTTGATTTTTGGTATTTGGTCTTTGATTTAACCCCGCGAATAAATCGCAATAAACAAACCCCCCGAATAAATCGGGGGGCTAACTAAACCCTATACCCTATCCCCTATACCCTAATTCCTACCCCCAACGTCCTATAATAAAAATTTATTAATTTTTTTATTTTTATCAGTTCGATATTGACATTAGTGGGACAAAGTGGTAAAAAATCCCATAACTTTATGTCTCGGTGGAGCTGATTGCCATGCTTTTGCTAACAGGCGAATATGAAGCTGTGATGGATTCAAAGAGCAGGGTCTTTGTGTCCAACAAGCTCCGCAACCAAATCGATGTTGACGAGCATGGCGGCAGTTTCTATCTCACGCTGGGTGCAAACGGAGTTTTGTGCCTTTACCCGGAAAAATGTTTTCAGCAAATCGCCCTTGCCGTGGCGCCAGGGATAGGTGCCCCCGACGAAAGTCTGGTTTTTGAACGTTTAAGCTTCGCTTTAGCCGGCAGGGTTGAGCTGGATCGGCAAGGACGATTGCTAATCGGCGATAAATTTCGCACTCGTGCCCGTTTGGGCGAAAAACTGACCTTGGTAGGCGTGCGGGACCATATTGAAATCTGGAACAGCGACGACTGGCAGCAGTATGTAAGCTCCAATCTCCCGCAGTTTCAGACGCAGACTATGCAGGCCCGGCAGTTCGCCCTGCAAAAACAAAGCAAAGAGCTTTAATTTTGCGTAATATTTCAGCCCGCAGGACAGTCCTGCGTGCCAGATGTGATTATAAATATGGAGATACAGGATGAATCAGTTTGATATTGTAAATCAGGCGATTTCAGCCGGACGGGAAGCCGATGAAAGTGTTTTTGAAGCAGTAGCTGTGCTTGAAGAAAGGCTGTGCCGGTTAAAGGATTCAAGCCCGCTTTTCTGCGGCGTGGAAATATCCGAACACGTCCTTGCATTAAAGTCTCACAGGCAGGCTGTTGCATTAAATTAAAAAATTTTTCGGCGAGTCGTGTACTTTTTTCAAATACACCTTTGCGGCCATGTGCCGGTGCGTAAGGCCGTTCTTTGGGGGCTATGGAACACAAACCCGTACTGCTTGAACCTTTACAGAATCTTATAAAACTGCCTCCTTCCGGAGTGATGGTTGATGCCACCATCGGCTTCGGCGGACACGCCAAAGTACTTGCAGCGGGACTGGAAAACGACGGAACTCTAATCGGCATTGATGTTGACTTAACCTGTCTTGAAACTGCCCAAAAAAACCTTTCCGACCTCAAATGCAGGGTAATTTTTGAAAGGGCCAATTTTGCGGACATCGGCCTTATAATGCATAAATACGGCCTTGAAAAGGCGGATTTGATTCTCGCAGACCTGGGGCTTTGTTCAGGCCAGCTTATCGATGATAAAAAGGGGTTGAGCTTTCAAAAGGATATGCCTTTGGATATGCGGCTGGATGACAGACTGCAACTTACTGCCGCGGATATAGTTAACAAGACCGGCGAACAGGAACTTGCCGATATTATTTTTAAGTACGGTCAGGACCGTGCCTCGCGCAGAATCGCCCGCTTCATCGTCCGGGCCAGAGCCGCCCGTGCGATACTGTCAACAATGCAGCTTGCGGATATTGTCTGCCGGGCCGTGGGGCAGCCGGCCAGGGGCAGAGCAGGCAAAATTCACCCTGCCACACGGACATTTCAGGCATTGCGTATTGCAGTTAATAATGAGTCTGGTAATCTTGAAAGATTACTATCGCAATCGCCGGGACTTTTAAGGCCGGGCGGACTTATAGCGGTGATTAGTTTTCACAGTCTCGAAGACGCCGCTGTAAAGGAAAATTTCAGGCAAAACAAAAGTAATGGAATATATGAGATTTTGACGAAGAAACCAATTGAGGCGGGCTTTCCCGAGGCAGCGGACAACCCTCGGGCACGTAGTGCAAAACTTAGAATCGCCCGCAAACTTTAATGGTTCAAAATCGGAGCTGGTAAAATGACGGCAAATACAAAATTAGGACTGATTCTTGCTTTGGTTTTTATTATCGTTATCACCTTTGTGATAAACGGACTTCCGCAGTTTCTGGAAAAGAAAAAACCATCGCCCCAGGCGACTATCGAAGATGTTACCCGTCCATGTCCAAATACTGTGAGCAACTCCCGGCGGATAGCCCAGATAATAAATGAAAAGCCGATAGTCTCCGTCAACGAACCATCCGACCAAAGCCCTGCCGGCGAAATCCGCTTTGCCACGCCCGGTTCCATCGACCAGCAGGTAGCTGATGCCGTTGCAGAGGCCATTAGAAATGAAACTGCTCAGCAGACATCGAACGTTGCTCAAAATATTCCGCAAACTCAAACCCTGATACAAAGTCATCCAGGCATGTTTGAGTCGCCGTCTGAACCGGCAAAACAGGTGGCCATAAATATGCGGACTTATGAAGTCCAAAATGGTGACACGCTGGCATCGATAGCGAAGAAAATGTATGGAGCCGAGCTGGGCAACAAAAAAACGACCATTGATGGAATTTTTAAAGCCAATACCGACCAGCTTTCCACTCCACACGAGATTCAAATCGGCCAAAAACTTTCAATACCGGATATTGCACCGGCAGCAGTGCCGGCTAATAAAAAGTCCGTACCAGGCAAAGAAATTGCCCTGGTCAGGGAGCATTCCAATCTGCTCGAATCTATTAAGGATTCCACTGTACATTTGACGCCGCTGAACCGTACCGGCGATACTGCCGTTATTAAAGCTATCCAGCCGGTACAGCCGGCGGCACAGGAGCCGGCCAAAACCGCTAAAATAGCTCCCGCAGCGGCAGAAAAAACAATCAAAACTCCATCTGCTGCCGTGAAACCCGCTAATCAGAAAACTTACGTAGTTAAAAACGGCGATAATCTCTGGAGAATCGCCATGCGATTGCTTGGCGACGGCAAAAGGTACAAAGAGATAATTAAAGCCAATCCGTCCATCGACCCTGATAACATCGCCGTGGGTACAACTATCGTTATACCTGCCCGGTAAACAAAAAATGAGGCTTGCCGCTGTTGTCATAGCTCTGACGGTATTATTACTTATAACAGTTCACATCAGACAGGCTACACACCGCGTATTTTATCGCGTCCGCGGAGCATATACATCCCAAACAAGACTGGTTCAGGAAATAAGCAGAAAACAACTGCAGCTTGAAAGCTATCTTAGTCCGCAGGTACTGAAACAGAACATTCGGGAACAGTAATATTATGAAATCAATTCACATAGCCGTAATTGCAGGATTCCTGGCGATAGCGGGTTTCTTCGGCCTGGCGGCTCGCTGTGCGTGGCTTGGATACTGGAACTTTGAAGATTATGCCAAACAGGCCGGCAAGCCCCAGAATACCATAGTACCCGAGCCTGCCAGGCGCGGCTCGATTCTCGACTGCCGCGGCAGAGTCCTTGCCGCAAGCGAAAAAAGCTATCTCATATTCGCCGAGCCTCGCGCCATCGATGACGCAAAAGCTGTTGCAAACGAACTGGCGCCGCTGATTGACATGCCCGCACACGACATTTGCATCAAAATAACCGAAAGCCGCAATCCCGGCTTTGTAAAAATCAGGTCATCCGTTTCACTTGACGAGCCGCTTATACGAAGAATCAATATGATTCGCGGCATAGGAATACAGACCGAATGGACGCGAATATATCCGACAGCCGAGCTTACCAGCCATGTCGTAGGGTTCACCCGCTCCGACCATGTTGGCGCAGAGGGGCTTGAGCTGCAATATGACCGTCAGCTCAGCGGCACGGACGGCAGGCTGGTTTTCTATGCCGACGCAATGCGCAGGCCAATCGCCCTGAAAAGTCTTGAAAGCCATCCGGTCGACGGCAGCGATTTGATTACTACAATTGATGTTTCCATTCAGGGCATTGTCCGTGAGGAACTGCTTACCCAAATAAATGCCTTTAAGGCGGAATCGGGCATAGGCATTGTAATGGACCCTTACACCGGAGCAATTTTGGCAATGGTATGCCTGCCGGATTACAACCCTGTGCAGAGAGAAAAACTCAATACGGATGCCATGCGCAATCGGTGTCTTACCGACCCTTATGAGCCGGGCAGCATATTCAAGCCTATGGTGGCAGCCTGGGCGCTGGATTGCGGCGTTATAAATACCACCGAGCAGATATTCTGTGAAAACGGCAACTATCACGGAAAAGGCTTCGGCACAATAGGCGAATACCGGCGTGGTTTCGGTAATCTGACTGTAGGCGAAATTCTTCAGGAGTCCAGCAATATCGGTATGGCCAAAATCGGTCAGCGAATGGGTGCACAGAAAATTTATGAGGGTATAACGGTATTCGGCTTCGGCAAACCTACCGGTTTGGACCTGCAGGGAGAACAGGCCGGTACCGTACGTCCTCTTGCCAAATGGAGCGGATACAGTGTTGCCCGCGTTCCGTTCGGCCATGAAGTTAATGTAACCGCAATCCAGATAGCTCGGGCATTCTGCATCCTTGCCAACAGCGGCAGGTCTATTCAGCCTCACCTTGTCAAGGCCACTATTGACAAAGACGGCAGGACGATTAAACTGAAACATTCGACTGCGACTGCTGGCTATATAATCAAGCCGGAAGTGGCAAAATGGATAGTTTCAAAGGCGTTAGTTGATGTCGTAAATAAAGGCACAGGCAGAAATGCCAAACTTGAACGTTGGCAGGTCTTTGGTAAAACCGGTACTGCCAATATCGCCAATGTCGGCGGCAGCGGCTATGACGAACAGAATTACGTTGCCTCATTTGCCGGCGGAGCACCGGCTGAAAATCCTAAAATAGTGGTTCTTGTCTCCATAAGAAAACCGGACAGGTCACTTGGTAAAGGTTATACCGGCGGTGCAATTTCCGCTCCGGCAGCCGGAAAAATAATTGAACGTACTTTGAACTATCTGGAAAAAAGCTCAATTTGAATCTGGATAATTATGGCAAGAATTGTTTTTGGCGCTGCAGGCGAAGGTTTCGGCCACAGCAGCCGAGCACAAATCATTGGCCGACGCCTCATTGATGCCGGCCATGAGGTTATCTTTGTCGCTTCCAACAAGGCACTGGAGTATCTATCAGCATATTTTCCAGGCCTTGTAAAGCCTGTTTTTGGTTTGACCTTTGCTTATCGCAACAGACAGATTTCTTCACTGGGAACGGTCGTCAAAAACGTGATGGGAATCGGGGAAATGATGCGAATAAATTCCGAGCTTTTCGGTAAACATCTCAGGGATTTTAATCCTGACGTGGTGATATCTGATTTTGAGCCGTTTACCGCCCACTGGGCCAAAATCAGAGGAATCCCGTTTGTAAGCGTTGATAATGAGCATGTTTTGACGCATTGCGAAATAGAACATGTAAAAGGAGCATTGTTTTCACGGTTAAGCGGTTATGTAATTACGCGGGCTTATTACTGGGCAGCACAGGCGTATGTGGTGATAAGTTTTTTCAGAGTAAAGCCGACAGGCAAAAATGTATTTATTGTTCCGCCGGTGGTACGCAGCGAGGTGCTGGCAAATACCCCATCCAGCGGCGATTACATCGTCTATTACAGTACCGCAGCCACGCAAAAAGAACAAATTACGGAAATTTTCAGAAAATATCCGTCGCAGAAATTTTATATTTACGGTTTCAATGAAGACTCGCAGGAAGGCAACTGTATATTCAAAAAACGTTCGACCGAGGGTTTTTTAAAGGATATGGCCGGAGCCAGGGGCGTAATTGCATCGGGCGGATTTACCGTAATTTCGGAGTGTCTTTATTATCGCAAAAAGATGCTTTTGCTCCCTTACGACGGACAATATGAACAAATGATTAACGGCAAATATCTGGAAGACCTCGGCATAGGCCTGAACCGTAAGGAAATAAATGAGCAAACTTTGGATGAATATTTAAAATTACTCGAACAACCGCAGATGAGCGACGATAGGATAATATACCCTGACAATGAGGAATTTTTCCGTATATTTGGAGATGTTTTAAGTCGGCTTCCGAAGCCGATAGATTTGAATTGTAAAAATTTAGAGCCTCTTAACGAAGAATTAAAATTTATTAAATAAATTCCTAAAGGAACGGCATTATAATATTTTTCATGAAAATAGCAAAACCGATTTATGTTGTAAGCGACCTGCACATTGGTTCCGGCGGCAGACGCGATAATCTTTCTACCCGTAACAGAGAGAAATTGTTTTTGAATTTTCTCGATTTCGTCGAGTCTCAAAACGGCAGACTTGTCATACTCGGCGATTTTCTCGACCTGTGGCGGTTCAACTTCCGTAAGACCCTTGACTATCGGCGGGATATTTTCGACCGCCTGGCGGAAATGGATGTGAAATATGTTCTTGGCAACCACGACGAGGCTTTAGCCGGACTTATCGGCAGTAAAGCCGTGCCCCATCCGTTTTTCAATAATATCTGCCGGTGTTTTGAGCTTACTATCGGTCTGAACAAATTCAAATTTATGCACGGCCATGAAATAGACCCTATCGGCCGTCGTTTACGTCCGCGGTACGGCAGAGCGATTGGCCGAGGCGCGGCTGTTTTGGAATTCCTGGCCGGCTCGCCTATTTTTTACGCCGATATGATTGAAAAAATCATTCTGGAAATAGAAGAAACCGTTTTGGATGTCTATTCGTGGCTGATTGAAAAACTGCAAAGATTTTTTGTTTTTGAATTTGCACGTCCTGCCGGACTTCCATTAAATATCACACAAACAATACGCAACAAACGCACTATACGCAGGCATCTGCGGCATATCAGAACCGGTTCGCATGATATTACAATCTGCGGCCATACGCACAGGGCGGGACGATTCAGAGACTGGTATATCAACAGCGGCTCCTGGACCGGCGCAGCCAATAATTTTCTGCAAATAGTTCCCGACGGCGAAGTGAGCATGTTCAATTGGACAGAACATGGACCAAAGAGAAATGAAATCGCGTTGATATGTTAGTACTACAACGCTATTTGTAATATGAAAACGAAACAGCCTGAAAATCCGAAGCACGAAATCCGAAATCCGAAACAAATTCAAAATTCCAAATCAAAATAACCAAAACAAAGACTGGGGTGTTTTAGGTTTTTGTTTTGAACATTTTAGTTTTGAATATTCAATATTGTTTCGGATTTCGATATTCGGATTTTCACTGAGTGCCTATATATCCTGCCTGAATGCAGTAATCTACGATTTGCCGTGCAACCGGTGCGGTGTCCAATGCGCCGGATTGTCCGGCCTCGATAACTATCGCAAATGCGATACTGCGTGATTTTTCATCCTCGGCAAACCCTGCAAACAAAGCATTATAAGGCCGTTCGGTCGAGCCTGTTTTGCCGTAAACAGTTACGCCGCGCATATCGAATCCGGTATTGATGAATGCGTCGTAAGCCGTACCGCCGGACTCGTTGACTACCGCATACATACCGTCTTTTGCCACCGCAAGGTTGTACGGGTCAATATCGAGCGCACTGCCGCGGTACTCATTGGCGTCTTGTGTACGTATGAGTCGCGGGTTCATAAAAATTCCGCCGCGAGCAATTGTCGCCATTGCGTTTGCAATTTGCAGCGGCGAGGCGCGTAAATTACCCTGACCTATGCCGAAATAACGTCTCTCCGCCCCGTTTATCGGCGGAATCGAATATGGCGAATTGGGGTCGATATCGCCGCTGCTGGAAATAATGCCGCGTGCCTGCCTGAATTCTCTGGGACCGGACCGCCCATAGGAATTTTTCACAAAATCGGGACTGTCGAGAATCGTATGGCCGAAGCCGAATTTCCAAAGCCATTCCTGAAGTTTGCCGGGTTCTATTCTTGCGGCAAGCTGCGAAAAATAAATATTGCAGCTTCCGCGAATCGCGTTGCGGGCGTTGTTTGGCCACATCTGGTCGTGTCCGATTCCGTATTTGCGCTGCATTAAGCATCTCGGCCAGCCTGCCGGCGGATCAACTGACGGACAACTGATGATTTCTTCCGCTGAAATTTTATGCTCCTGCAATGCGGCAATTAGTATTATCGGCTTTATTGTCGACCCGGGCGGATACTGACAATTCAGCACACGGTCTATAAGCGGAGTATCGGGCTCTTTCAGCAGCAGGCCGTATTGACTGCGAACTCTGTTCAAATCAAAGCCGGGTAATGAAATTGAGGCCAATATTTCACCGCCGGCCACTTCAATTATAACCACAGCTACAGGTTTATCGTAATTAGGATTTTCGTCCGGATTTTTCAGATATTCGATAATTTTCTGCTGAAGCGATATGTCAAGCGTAAGCTGTATGTCCATACCGGGCAGTGTCTGTTTTTTATCCATGATTTCATTGTCTATGCTGTAAACAACCTGTCCGCCCCTGCCTCGCAACAATGGCTCGCAGAGTCTTTCGACTCCTTCAAAACCCGAAAGCTCGCCGTAACGATAGCGACTCAATTCATCATCCGGAACAATTGCTGCGTCCTGAATTCGCCACGGCAGGACCCAGCCGACCGTATGAGGCGCAACTTCGCCGTATTCATATACCCGCACAGAGCCGGGCTTTATCGCAATGCCCGGAATATCTATAAACGCCAGTTCAGCCGCCAGAACCTCATCGTCATTTTGCAATTCCCAGATAGGGTGGCTTTCGTGCATTTCTGCAAGGTCAACTTGTGAGGCAAGAATCAGTCTCTGATTGGCATCAGGGACGGCCTGTTCAAAATCTCTGCCCGGAAAATTTCTTGCCCCTGCAAGATAGTACCGCAACTGCCATACAGGCTCGATGATTTCATTCAGTATTTTTTCGCGAACAAATTCCGGCGTAACGTTCCTGAACTGCGCACATTTCTGCAGCGCAAACTGAACGGCGTCAAGCTCGTCTGCCCGCTTGAGCCGTATTTTTTCATAATACTGCCGGGGAGTCAATTTTTTTTGAGCCGACTGGAGCACCAGAGCCTGCCAGTATCGGTCATCCAAAAGCTCGGCGAGACTGTAATCAATGCAAATGCTGAACCGCGGGCGGTCCTCGGCGAGAACAACGCTGTTGCGGTCAATTATTTTCCCCCGCACAGCAGGCAGACGTTTTTGCTGACCCGTCCGCCATTTTTCAATCTGGCTGTGCCATACGGCCTGTGAATTAAACTGCAATTGTGCCAGCCTTACAATGCATACAAGCAGCACACAAAGACAGGCGATTATGAAAATGCGAAGTCGTTTTGAAAACATCTTTTTAGGGTTTAGAGTACAGGGTTTAGGGTAAAGGGATTAGTTCTTTACTATCCTCTATCCCCTCTACCCTATCCACTGGTTTTTTATTTTGAATTTGTTTCGGATTTCGGATTTCGTGCTTCGGATTTATTTTTTTGGATGTCGGATGTTGCGTTATTGGATGTTTATATTTCTATCTCCTTCTTCTTAAATTCCGTCGTTCGTTTTCAATGCCGGTCCATCCGGCTGCAGCGTTAAGAACCGGCCGCAGCAAATACCACACAACAGCCGAGTACACGGCAGTTGCAAGTATTATTAAAAATGACTGACTCTCGGCGGAGTAGCCCTGGATTCTCGCCAGCAGATGAACGATTGTGCCTGCAACTACCGCCGCAGCAAAGATAACCGCTGCCTTATCAATCGCCGAACGCAAAACTATCATTTCGCGCAAATGCGCCAGCGCCGAACCGATGATACCGAATGCAAGAAAAGCCGGACCCATTGTCGTGCCTGCCAGGTCTGCGGCAAATCCGACTGCAAACGATGCGATTATAGCGTCAAACGCCGACGCCCGCAGCGCAAAATGTGCCATGAAAACAAGCAAAATATCAGGACGAATATTGAATTTTGTAACGGCTATTATATTGAGCAGATTGCCTCTGCCAAGCACGGTCGCAATCAGCAGCACAAC
>DYLR01000022.1 GCA_020721975.1 Blastopirellula marina
ACCTGCCGGCAATGGACGATGACGACATTCGCAGAGGCCAGCCGAGCTGTCATAAAGCCTTTGATGAGGCAACAGCAATTCTTACGGGTGATGCTCTTTTGACTTATGCGTTTGAATACCTTGCTGAAAAAATCGATAATCCGTCCGTGGCGGTAAGACTTATTCATACACTGTCAAAGGCTGCAGGCCCGGCAGGAATGATAGCCGGCCAGATTGCCGACCTGCAGGCGGAAAACGCCGAGCCGGACGAAAAAAAACTGTCGTACATTCACTTGTGCAAGACGGCACGGATGTTTGAAGCGGCAGCGGCAATGGGGGCAATTACAGCCGACGCAAGGCCGGATTACATTGAAGCCTTGAAACAATACGGCCTGTATCTGGGGCTTGCATTTCAGGTTATGGACGACATTCTCGACGTTTCCTCAAGTACTGAACGGCTCGGCAAGACTGCCGGTAAAGATGCCGGCCAGGGCAAAATGACATATCCCTATGTTTACGGTGTTGAAGAATCGCGCAGATTTGCCGAAAAATTTTCGCAGCAGGCCGTTTGCGCTCTGAAACCATTCGGAAGGGATGCACAAACTCTGCGAACACTTGTCGAAACGCTGTATGAAAGAACAAAATAAATGACTGATATAAACCTGAAAACAAAACTTCTTGATACAATCAACAGCCCTGCCGATTTGAAACAGCTGTCTATCGAGCAGTTCAAACAGCTTGCCGAGGAAATAAGACGCTATATCACGTATGTCGTCAGCAAGACCGGAGGCCATCTGGCAAGTAATCTCGGTACTGTGGAAATTATCCTGGCGATGCACCGGGTATTCGACTTCAAAACAGACAAGCTGCTGTGGGATGTCGGTCATCAGTGCTATGCTCATAAAATAATCACGGGCAGAAGACAGATTTTTGAAAAGCTGCGGCAGCGCGACGGCATAAGCGGATTTCCCAATCCGCAGGAAAGCCCCTATGATCAGTTCACCGTCGGACATGCCGGAACTGCAATCGCAACGGCTCTCGGAATGGCTCTTGCAGCACAAAAACGCGGCAGCAATGAAAAAATTGCAGTTCTCGTGGGCGATGCAAGCATTGTTAACGGCCTTTCATTTGAAGCCCTGAACAATATGCAGCTCGTTAAAAGACAGCTGCTGATAGTTCTTAATGATAATTCTATGGCCATTGACGTAAGTCAGGGCGCTATTGCAAAATTTCTTTCCAGGGTACGGCTGAGCCATACTTACGAAGATATGGTCAAAACAACCAATCGCATTCTCGATGCAATGCCTGTAATCGGCAAACCCGTGGAAGATGCGATTGAAAACTTAAAGCGAACGCTGCGAATGTCGATAACGCCGTCGAGGCTGTTTGAAAGTATGAACATTGCTTATTTCGGGCCTGTTGACGGCCACGATGTCGGCTCGCTGATTCAGCTGTTCGAGGGTATTTCGCATCTTGATACGCCTGTCGTGCTGCACTGCTACACTAAAAAAGGCAAAGGTTTTGAGCCGGCTGACGATAACCCGAGTAAATTTCATTCAACGGGGCCTTTTGAAATAAACGGCGAAGGAATCGAACCGCAGATATGCGCACGGACTTTTACCGATGCATTCGGCGATGCGATTGTCGGTCTGGCAGGCGAAAATGATAAAATCATTGCGATAACGGCGGCAATGGCGGACGGCACAGGCCTTATGAAATTCAGACAGAATTTTCCGGAGCGTTTTTACGATGTTGGAATAGCCGAATCGGTCGCAGTTGACCTGGCCGCAGGTCAGGCAAAAATGGGATTCAAGCCTGTCGTGTGTATTTACAGTACATTTTTGCAGCGGTGCTTCGACCAGATATTCCAGGAAGTGGCGTTGCAAAATCTGCCGGTTGTTTTCTGTATTGACAGGGCAGGACTGGTAGGTTCGGACGGACCGACTCATCACGGCCTGATGGATATCGGATTTATCAGGATGCTGCCGAATATTGTACTTGTTGCCCCGGCCTGCGAGGTGGAGATGAAGGCGGCGTTGCGATTTGCCGTTGAGTGCGGCCAAAGCGTGGCGATTCGGTATCCCAAAGACGTTGTGGCCGATGATAAATTGCCCCCTGAAACGCTTTCGGTTCTGTCAAAACCGTTTGAAACGGGCAAATCGGTTTTAGTGCGCGATAAAAACAGCGATATTACCATTATTACCTACGGTGCGGTTCTTATGGAAGCGATTAAGGCCGCAGCAGAGCTTGAGAAGGCAGGCATAAATGTCGATATAATAAATGCCCGTTTCGCAAAACCGTTTGATGAGGCTTTGCTTTCCAGAGCTGCAAAAGGCAAATTTGTCATCACGGTTGAAGACCATTGCCTTGCATGTGGTTTTGGTTCGGCATATCTGGAAGCGGTAAACCGGGCAGGTATTTGCGATGCAAAGATTAAAACACTTGCCGGGGCCGACAGATTTATCGCTCCCGACACCCGGACAAAACAGCTTGACGAAATCGGCATAAGCGCTGAACAGATTGTAAAAATCGTAAAAGAACTGTTCCGATTTTAGATTTTGGATTTTGGATTTTGGATTGAAACCGCGGATTTCGCGGATTAACACGGATTATTTTATAGGGTATAGTCAGCCCCGACGCCTGCCGTCGGGGTCGGATTTGCCCAAAGTCGTGATTGCATTATACTGATGACCCGCAGGACTCACCTGCGGGCTAACGGAGACTGAAAAGTAAAAGTTAAAAGTAAACACCTGAATGGCAAGCAGCAAACCAAAATTCGTTATCTTTGGAGACCTCGACAGAAAGTTTGTCGCCGAGGCCATTGAGGATTTCACGCGATTTGCAGCAGACAAGGCACAAATTATCGGTAAATGTTTCAAAAGCAATTGCCCTTTTGACGTACTGGCAAAGGCCGACTGGGCAATAACTTTCGGCGGCGACGGCACTATACTGTCGGCAGCAAGAGACCTTTCCAATAATAACGTGCCGGTAATAGGGGTAAATGTGGGCAAACTCGGCTTTCTGGCGGAGTTCAGTCCTGAGGAACTCAAACAGTTTTTTGACCGGATTATTGCCGGAAGTTGTGAGACTGAAAAACGTATGATGTTATCCTGCTGCATCAGCCGCGGCGGAAAACAGCGATTCAGTAATACCGCGATTAACGATGTCGTGATTACAGCCGGGCCGCCGTTCAGTATGCTTGAGATACAGATTTCGGTGGACGGGCAAAAACTCACCGGCTGTATAAGCGACGGTATCATAATCAGCACACCAACAGGCTCAACTGCGTATAACTTATCGGCGGGCGGGCCGATTTTGTCGGCGGATCTGGAAGCAATAGTTATCACCGCGATTTGTCCACATACGCTGAGCTTCAGGCCGATAGTGATTAACGCCGCCGGTGAAATTCGGCTTCAACTGCCCAGACTAAACGAAGGCACAACTTTAACGCTCGACGGGCAGGTAAATACAAAACTTACAACCGATGACGTTATTTGTGTTAAAAAGCACGGCGGGGCGTTTCTCGTCGTGAATAATCCGCTGAGAACTCAATGGGATACGCTGGCAGGCAAACTTAACTGGGCGGAAAAACCAAGATACAAAAATCAGAGTGAATAATTATGTATAAGCAGATTGACCTAATCAGAATCATAACGGCTGTTTTGCTTTTATGCTCAATGGCATTTGCCGTTGAAACAGCCAAAACCGGCGTACAGCGTCAGCCGGGGCTTGTACCCAGCACGCAGCATAATTTCCAGTACGGCAACGATATATTAACCGGCAATGTGAGCGGCGGAAAACACTTCCGCGGGGTAGTGCCGTATCGCTCCACTTCGGAATTCTACGGCAATCTGCCGTCGGCGGCATTGAATTCATTTTATCGCAATTCAGCACCCATAAACTATGGTGCGCCGCTGTCATCGCAGCCGTACTATCTGCCGTCAAAAATGGTTACAAACACAGCCAGGGCCACATCATCGCCGCCGACAATGCCGCTTATCAGCCAAAATTACGGCGCAAGCGAACTTGTGCCTGCGCAGCCCGGCCTGCCGACATACTCAAGACGGCTGGACACCACGCAGATTATGCCTGTCGGCACTTACAGCAAACCAGGGCCGCTTTCAATACCGACCAACGAGCTGGAGAAAAAATTTGAAAAGGAACTTGAAGTTCGCAAAACAATGGAAGGCAAAACGCCCGGCACAAAACTGGCCGGTAAAATCGATACCGCCGATAAACTGTACGACCCTGCCAAACCGTTTACGCCGGAAGATTACGGCTTAAATCCGGCCAAACCGTCCGCACCTGACAAAAAAAACAATATGACTGCCTCGCAAACCGATGTCTGGCAGCAGATGATAAAAGATATTAAAAGCAGAGCCGACAAACTACAACAGGTGATTTCGGAAAAAGCACAGGACGAATCAGCAAAAGTTTCACGGCCGGATTTACTGCCGCAAAGTCAAACTGAAACCGGCGGGGAACCGGCGGCTGTTGATGCGAATTTTTCCAGACTAATCGTTGACCTGCACAAAACATTTGCCGCAGACAACCCCGACAAGTTCAATCACTATATGCGAACAGCCGAAACTCTTATGCACGAAGGGAAATATTACAGAGCTGCCGACGCTTATACGCTCGCGTCCGTTTTCAAAAAAGACGACCCGCTGCCTTTTGCCGGCAGAGGTCATGCGCTTTTCGCAGCGGGCGAATATATGAGCAGCGCATATTTTCTGCTCAAGGGTCTGTCAATGTTTCCTGAATATGCGGTGGTAAAGGTTGATTTGGTTTCAATGATAGGCGACAAAGACAAAATTGAGTCGCGGCTTGCCGACCTGGCTGTCAGGCAGCAGCAAAGCAAATCGCCGGAACTGGCTTTTTTACAGGCTTATATCTGCTATCAGATGGGGCGGTTTAATGACGCAAAGGCCGCAATGGACGCCGCTATCGGTACGATGGGTTATAACGATAATGTCAGACTGCTCCAGCAGGTGATAGACGAGACAATCAAACCGAAAAACTAATCCTCCGCTGTGCCTGCGGCGACTAAACTACAACCTCATTGAATACTACAGTGTGAATAAACTTTGAAAAGTGCAACTAAATAAATCCGAAACTCGAAATCCGAAACAAATTCAAAATTCCAAATCCAAATAACCAAAACTAAGAGTTTGTTGTTTTATGTTTTTGTTTTGAACATTTTAATTTTGAATATTCGATATTTTTTCAGATTTCGATATTCGGATTTCGGTTTAAATCTTTATTTCTAAACAGGTTATATAATTTTTTAAACCGTTAATTGCTCTGTAGTATTAATACTAAATATATTTTCAAATTTTTCATCCAAGCCTTATTTATCGGACCAGGGATTTTACTCAAATCCGTACAGGGAAATTAAATTCCATCTATTCCAAAGGTCTGTCATCACATTTATTGACCCCATCCGTTCGATTGTTATCGGTCTGTCTTTTTTCCATCACAAACAGCCGGGTAAAGGCCTTAAGTGTATATTAAAAGAGGCGATAACTTAAATTACAGCAGCCCTGTGATAGTGTCGCCGGGCATAGGTTTTAAATCAAAACCTATATAGTATAAAAAATGGTCGTTTTTTAAGGAGCCAAAAAATGTTAGCAATTAAGAACAACATTATGGCCGGTAATGCTGCAAGACATTTAGGTGCAGCCTATGACAGTCTGGCCAAGAGCGTAGAAAGACTCTCGAGCGGTCTTCGAATCAACGGCGCACGCGACGACGCGGCAGGTTTGGCCGTGCGCGAACTCATTCGTGCAGACATTGCCACTCTGCAGCAAGGTGCTCGTAATGCCCAAGATGGTATTTCGATGCTTCAGACAATGGAAGGCGCGATGGCTGTAATGGATGAAAACCTCATCCGAATGCAGGAATTGGCCGAACAAGCGGCAACAGGTGCATATTCGGCTGAACAGCGTGAAATTATGAATGCCGAGTTTGCCGAAATGGCGGCTGAAATCGAACGTATTGCCAACAATACTAAGTTTAACAACATTTCGCTGCTGAACGAAGCGCCAACTGCCACCAACGATGTAAAAATTCACGTCGGCACAACCGAGACGATAGATATCGACAAGGTTGATATGACAAAGGCAGGTCTTAACATCGAGACCGGCGACGGTGGCTGGGAAATTCTCAGCGACCCTGCAACCGGCGTTGCTGCAGTAACCGATACGTTCCTGAGCGTTGCCGACGCAGATGCTGACGCTGACGGCGTGGTCTGGACTATTCAGTTCACTGCTGCTGACGCTGCGGACAATGAGGCTGCAATTACAACTACCTTTGCGGGCGGCGCATCGTCAACAGTCAATTACACTCTTGCCCAGGTTGTTTCAATGCTGAACGAATCTTCACAGGCATTAGGCTATGCCTCCGATGGAACAAACCAGGCCTATGATGTAGCGGAAGCCGTTTTGGATGAGACTTCCGGCAAGTATGTGTTGAAACTCAAATCCAGGACCGCCCTTGCAACCGGCGTAAATATTAATTCTGCACTGACCACCGGCGGCGATGCCGTTACGGTAACAGGCATGACGACTACCGAAGTAGGCGATATTGAGGGTGATTTCGCCGATACCGGCAGCGCCTCTGCGGGTTTGAACATCAAGACCGTTGAGGCCGCTACTACCGCGATGACTACTATTACAGCCGCTATCAATACAAAAGATACGGCTCGTGCGGCATTTGGTTATAAGATGAACCGTCTGGAAAGCACGATATCGATTCTGGACATTCAATCGGAAAACCTAATGGCTGCGGAATCTCGTATAAGCGATGTGGATGTGGCGACTGAAATGGCAGCACTGACTCGTACCCAGGTGCTTGCACAGGCCGGCGTATCGATGCTGGCTCAGGCCAATACAATGCCGCAGATGGCTTTGTCTCTGCTGCGGTAAGTTTTATACCGACCAGGGTCATGGCTGCGTAATTGCGGCCATGACCTTATTGTTATCATAAAATAAAGTTATGCTGTTAAATTCTAAATCCAAAATCTTATGAACGGTGTTGAAATATATTATGAAAACCAGGTAACCACGGTAGGCAAAGGCCGGATTGTGGTGCTTTTATATGAGGGAGCCGTCAAATTTTTAAAGCTGGCTATCAAGGAAATACAGGCGGGCAACTGGGCAGCCAAAGGCGAATATATCGGCAAGGCTCAGGATATAATATTTGAATTAAATACGGTTCTTGATATGGATGCAGGCGGAGAAATCGCCAAAAACCTGCGGTCGTTATATATTTATATGAACCGCAGACTTAATCAGGCAAATATCAAAAAGGATGCTGCAATAATTCAGGAGGTCATTGGTCTGATGGAAGAACTGCTCTATGCCTGGAGGCAGATAGCCGATACGAAAATTTGAAACGGTAAAACTCCACGAATCAATCGTGATAAATAATCCCCGAATATATCGGTATGGCTAACAAATGCGCCGTCGGGACTACGGCGGCTAAACAATGAAAGATTTTAGATTATAGATTTCAGATTTTAACAAATCCGTATTCACAATATTAAATGTTCAATGTTAAATGCCTATCCCATATAAATAAAAATCCGTGATTACCAAGAAAAGCCGGGGGCGGCAAACTATTATGTGATTGTCATTCCGGTCAGCAATCCCGACTGTGCCATTTGATTTTGCAGCAGAGTAATATTTTTTTCCAGGCGTGCAAATTTTGCCACAAGCCGTTGTTTTTCATCGTCCAGCCGCTGTTGTTCTTTTTCAATTTTTTTGTTTTGAGATTCTATTCTGTCTTCGAGCATTTCCCTGCTTACGCTCAATCTGCCGTCAAAACCGGCTATGTCGTCGAGCAGTTCATTCAAAGATGAAGCAAAGCCCTGTCTGACGCGTAATGTTGTAGCAACAGGGTTTTCTTCATTATGTTCCAATCCGTCGGTGTTAAACTTGATTTGAAGGCCGGCTTCGGGATGACCGTTATTATATGGAACGGTAATGATGCCGTTTTCATTATTGTAATTTGCTGCACGATAAGCCGAGTCGTCTTCAGAAGCCAGTTTAATATACGCTCCTGTAATTAAGCCGTTTTCATCGGTTGTTATTTTTACATCATATTCGCCGGCAGCGGTATTTACCGTCGAGGCATAATATTCAACACGATGATCGTCGCTCGAGCCTGAATCATTAACGCCGAGCAAATCGAGTGTTGCCTGAAGGTCTTCTTCGACGGCGTCTTCAAATTTGGTCTGGTCAATTTCCATCAGCCCCTTGTTATTTATTGTAATGCCGATATCGTCGGCCTTTGTAAAAGTATCGCTGTCGGGATTAAAACCGGGGGCATTGGACAAAAACGGAGTTCGGACCTGGTTTTTTATCATGGAAACGGCAAGATTTCTGCTTAGCGTTCCCATTTTCTTTTCATCGCTGTCGTATTCCGTGTTGTTTTTTATATATTGTATAAGTTCATTATAGCTCATCATCAATGATTGCAGTTTGGTTTTGATGTCTGAAATATTCCGCACAACGCCTATTTCGACGGTATCATCACCATTTGTAATGCTGTGAAGTTTCAGTTCCACGCCGGTCAGAACATCGGTTATGACGTTGGAATTACGTTCGATACATTCGTCTGCGGCCGGCGGATAGCCGTCAATTTTTATTTTTGAATTTTGAGCGTTGCGAGTTTCAATAAACGATCCGGCGAGAGTTGATAACCCGCCTGCCGTATCGGCGCCGCCTTCGACAACAGTCCAGTCTGCCGACTCATCTGGCAACGTCAAAGCCGCTTCAGATACGCCCGGAATCCAGGTCAGGTTAATCGAAAGTCCGCTTGTGCCTTCCGTCATATCGAAAAGTTTTATTACGCCGTCCTTATATGATGCCTTTGCGATTCCGTCGAAGGCTTCATTAATTTTATCAATAATATGGTCTATGGTCGTATATCTATTGACGTTCAGGTCAACGGAGGCGATTGCCGTGCCGTTGTGGTCTGTGCCGGATATGGTTATTTTTTCTCCGCCAATTAAAGAGCCGCTAAAACCGTCAAGGTTAATAAGTTTTTCACTCGACGATGCTTTAACGCCGTCTTTCAGAAAAATAATTTTGGAAGACCATAGTTCCGACGATTCATTATGCAGCGTAATCTGATAATCCTCGCCTGTGTCGCGCCCGGAAAGCATTACTCTGTATTTGCCGTCTCTGTAAAGCAATGAAGCAGTTACGCCCGGATTGTTTTTATCGTTATTTATCCTGTCCACAAGGTCCTGCACGGTGGTTTCTCCGTCGGTAGCGGTTATAACGCACTGCTGAGAGTTATATGTGTAGATAAACTTACCGCCGCCGACGTAATCGGTGGCATAATCGAATTCATTGCCGTTCTGTATCCATGTTTCACCCGCGGCAAGCTGTTTTACCTGAATTGAATGCGTACCTTCAAGGGCATTATTGGAGGCCGTAAGCTCAAGAATATCCTCGTTGCTGGTTTTAGTGTTGAACACGACAAGTTTCTTAGAATCTGAAAGGGCCTTTACGGAAGTACGCAGGGCTGTAACTTTATTTTCAAGTTCGCCGATAGCGCTGTTTTCAGATTCATAGCTGTTTAACTGGGTTTTGTACCGGTTGAGTCTGCCGCTTTCGGCGGCTATCAGCTGGTTTACAATCGTGGCCGTGTCTATGCCGGTGCTTATACCGCTTAAATTCAGTGTTCCCATAATCAGTTGCCGCCGTATGTTTTCATTATTTGTTGTGAAGATGTTATATTTTTGATACGTGATTTTATCTGCTGTTTTTCGGCAAATAACCCCAGCAGTATATTATCATATAATTCCGCTATTTCCGTTTTTCTGCTTTGAAATTCACTGCCCGCTATAAAATCAGAATCTTTGACAATAGCGTCAACTTTCCGGAACAGCCGTTCAAATTTGTCAATATTGTCGGATTTCACAGCCTGAAATTCCTTTTGCAGCAAATTGATAAAGTCTTCCACCTTTGCGTGTTTTTTCATTTTACCCGCTCAATATTTTGAATATTTTCCGCAATACGATGCCGAACTTCTTCCAGCAAAGCCGCAGCATCTGCATTTTGCGGTTCAAGGCGCACAACTTCCTCCAGCAGATTCCCTGCCTGACCGAACCGTTCTTCCCTGACATGCAAAGCTGCAAGACAAAACATCACCGACGAATCCGCAGGATGATTTTTCATATAAATATCAAGATATTGAATCACCCTTGCAAAAGACCCCATTTTACACGAGGTCTGAAACAGGCCGAGGAGCGATTCAAAATTATCCGCATTTTTTTCGAGCGATTTAAGATACATATCGAACGCCCGTTTAAAATCGTTTTTCAGATAAGCGATTTTGGCCATACCCGCATAGGCACAGGATGTATCGCCGTCGAGGCGCGCCGCCACACTGAAGGCAATATCGGCATTTTCATAATCCCCGCACTGCATCGCAATGCGGCCCAGTCCTATGTAAGGTTCAGCAGAATCGGGGGCAAGCTCGGCTGCGCGTTCATAACAAAGCCGTGCGTCATTCACCCGGCCTGTGTTTGCATAACAGTCGCCTATATTTTGAAGCGTTTCAAATTCTATACAAGAATTCCTGTCCATAATTTATCCTGCTGCAAATCGAAGATATATCACGTCATAAAATCAACCAGCGACAGCGACAGAAGTTTGCCGGTAATGGCAAGCGAAAGCTGATAAAGCGTCTGCCGTTTTGAAAGTTCTATCGAAAGCTCGGCTATATCCGCCTGCTGAATGTCTGCTGTCTGCTGTTCATTGTTAAATTTTATATCTTCAAGACGTCCTTTAAGGTTATCGAGAAACTCTATCTTTGTGCCTACCTCCACGGAATTTTGCGTAATCCGCTCGGTAACTTCTTTGAGAGCATCGACCGTCTGATTTCTCATCTGTTCGACCTGTGCAGACGAGAGATTTTTTGAATTAGCCAGTATATCCCGCAGTGTAATAAGAACATCGAATACGTCATGAGTTCCCGGCACACGTATAAGATCAACGCCTGCTTTATTGACGGACTTGCCGTCAACATAAAGCGTTTTCCCTGTGCGCTGGTCGGTTATCGCCACATTGTCCGGGGCCGAACCGTCATCCGCTATCCGCACTTCGCTCAATCCCCCGTCTATGGACAGCACATACTGATGATTTAGTTCGTCATGGCTTACATCAAGCCAGACATATCCTGTAATACTTGATGTGCCTGTGCCGGCTTTTGCTCCAGTATTGCCCGGAAAGACCGGGGTTTTTCGTTCATCTGAGCGGAACAGGTCTGAACCCGGACGATAAACCGAGCTTTGAACGCCCGGGGCAACCTGTATCCGGCGTTCATTATCGCTTCCCTGATAGACTACGCGGACAATTTTTCCGTTCTCACGTTCCACATTATACGGCGCCGAATCGGTATCCGAGCCGCCAAAAAGATAATTGCCGGAATGGATTTTGTTGGCCAGAGCCACGATGTCTTCAAGGCAGCCTTCAATCACTTCAGGGTGAATATTATTTCCTATTGTTCCATCGGTATCGGTTACTGATGCCAGCACTTCATTAGCCTTATTCAGAGACTCAACAACGCTGGTGAAAATCGTCGAAGACATTTCCAGCACGCCGATTGCTTCGGAGATGTTATTGATATAATTTTCATAGCTGCGTTTTTGTGAATTAAGTCCCAGCAGTCTGTACCCGTTTGATGGGCTGTCCGAAGGGCGGTTTATTCGCGACCCGCTGGCGGCCTGTTCCTGAAGCTTTGCCATGCTCTCGATATGCTGGTTGAGAGCAAATACCGTATTGTTTTGTATATTGGAAAGCGTATTGCCCATAATACAGGTACTGTCAAATTACGTTTAATATATAGTTCATCGATTCATTCATCGTGGTAAGATATTTTGCCATTATCTGGAACATCTGCTCATAAATCAGCATTTTGGCCGCTTCTTCGTTGATGTTCACGCCGCTTATGTCGCCCTGCTGGTTGTAGAGGTTTTTTACAATGCCTTCTATGCCTTCAGTGCGGATTTGGCGCATCTGTACCTGCTGACCGACATCTGCAGCCAGCCGTCTGTAATAATCTCCGCAGGTCATATTTGAAAGTTCGGCAATTACAGCATCTTTTAGAGCAGCCATTCTTGAAGCATTAAGATTGTCATTCATATCCGGGCCAATCGACGCTGCAACTCTGCCGGGGATTTGAATGATTTCATCTGCGATTGACATATCACGTGCGCTGCTGCCGCGAAAAAATGTGTTCATTCCCGCCGCCACAAGCAGGCCGGAGCTGTCCGTACCGGCAAAGGCTGAAATTTTCCAGGTTTCGTCCTGTGCAAGCGAGCCGGAATTAAAACTGATTTTCAACCCCAAAGCATCAATATCGATATTCGTACCGGCTACATAATTTGCGCCGGCGTCTATGGTGAGCGTTCGCAGGGTTTCTCCTGCGGTATTTTTGACGGTAACGTCGATTTTCACCGTATCATTGCCGACGTCTCCGGCGTCGGAAACTCTGAACTCATAAACAATGTTTTCCGAGCCGGTATAAATGCCGGAAACATCTATCTGTGCAGCCGACGGGCCGGAACCGGTTCTGTCCTCTGCGGTCGGTAAAACTGCCGGGCAGAAATCAAACTTATAACCTGAATCGGCGAATATTCTCAGGCGTGCATCCGTAAAATCAGCGGATAAGCCGTTTATGGCTGATATTTTCTGAACGATATCTTCGACAGTATCTCCGCCGGTAATATCAACAGTAATTTTATGACGGCTCACAATGCCGGTCTGTGTATCTGTGAGTCTGATATAAAACTCGCCGTCCGTAATCGCAGGGGATAGCTGGGATAAATCGCTTGTCTTTAATGCAATCCCCTCCAATTGCGAAAAAGGACCTGTCGAGCCTACGCCCTGTGAATGCCATTGATTTATCCGACCGGTTATGGCAAGTGCAAGGCTGTCAAGGTTTTGGGATAGCTGGCCTATAATATTATTTTTCAGGGATAATATTCCACCGAGGCTGCCTCCCTCAAAATCGTCGCTATAAGAAAAATCACCGTCTGCGGCGATTCCAAACCGGCCGGTATCTGTTGCGCCAAGCCGGATATGAGTCGAGCGATTGCGTGTAACAAGAGACATATTTGCACCAATCACATCCACTCGACCGTCTTTTAATGTGAAGGTTTTAACGGGGATTATCTTTGATAAATCAGATATCAGTTTATCCCGCTGGTCGAACAGATTGTTCGGTTCGGACCCGTGCATTACCATTCGTTCGATATCGGTATTCAGCCTGGCAATATCGTCAACGATAACGTTCACCTGTTCTACCGAATATTGGGCCTGTGTAACAAGTTGAGCCGATAAATCATCCAAAAACACCCCCACCGAGCGAAATCCCAGCAGCATATTTTGTGCAGATGTAATAAGCTGATTTTGGTAAACAACTTCGCCCGGATGAATGCTCAGGTCGTTGAGGGCGTTGAAAAAGCTGTCGATGGCAGCATCAAGGCCGCTGTTTTCCGTGGTAAGTTCGCCAAATGCGTTTTCAATGGTCTGCAGTGTTGTAAGTTCCTGACGAACATGTTCAAGCAGGCTGTCCTGTCGAATAATTTCCTGCTCAAGCAGTGCGTCTATTGAACGCGAAACTTTTCCCAGTTCCACGCCGCCGCCCAGCAGGACATCACCATATTGCGAGGAATAAGCCGGCCGCAGTTCCATCTGCTGGCGATGATAGCCCTGCGTGGCGGCATTGGCAACGTTGTTGCCTATTAAATCAAGCCCGCGCTGGGCGGCGCGGATGCCGCTGAGTCCAAGACTATAATTTGACACAATTCTATCCCGTTAAAGCTGCATATTTATGAAGACATTATTATTAAAACGTTTTGTTGCACCGGCGGAATTATATGTGCCGGATTCGTCGCAGGCGCATTTGAAAAGCATTTCCATCATCATGGAATTCAGCCGTGAGCATTCATTGACCAGCATAACCGTTTTGGCGTGTTCAATCCTAATTTGCTCGATGAGCTGCTGCAATCGCTGTCTCAAATCGCACAAAGACCGGCGTACCGGTTCGTCGATTTGCTCTATAAGAAACCCAAGCGTCAGTTTTTCCGCCCTGCAATCCAAAAGTCCGGCAAGTTTTTGTATAATACTTCGACGGGCATTTTCCGTACAGGCATAAGAGCCGGCATCGGCCTGTATTTTGCAGAGCATATCATTCAGCGTCTGGTCGTCCCGTTTTATTATCGCAGCGCGCAGGTCGTTGAGCCGTTCTATATTTTCCGTTATATGCCGAATGTCAAGCGTCAGAACATCCGCAAGCTGCTCACAATACTGTCCAATTGTCGAATCTGCGGCATTCATCCTTTTGTATCCAGTGATTGAGATTGAACATCGGCATTATCGCTTAGGTCTTTTGCGAAGCGATATACGTCTTTCCAGATTCCCAGACCTCCGTCGCCGGCGATTTGCTGAGCAAGGAACATATCAAATATTCCGCGAACCTGCCCGCCGGTGGAATCCGATTCATGTCCCCAGTCGGTAACCGTCGCACTCATCTGGTTGAGCAGCTTGTTCAGCAGCACCGCCTCAAAATCCTTTGCAAGTTTCTGTTTTTGTGAATCGCCCGTCTGCGAGATGTTCGCGGCATCGCCGGCAGTATGAACATTCAGCGGCGGTATTATATTGTTTATGTTAAGTATATCCATTGTTCACTCACATTATTTCAAGTCTTGCCTGCAGAGCGCCTGCCTTTTTAAGCGCATTGAAAATCGCTATTAAATCACGCGGCGTAGCTCCTATGGCATTCAAATAATTGGCAAGTTCCGAAACCGTTACCGAAGCCGGAATCGGTATCAAAGCGCCCTGTTTTTCTTCCACATCAAGAATTGACTCCGGCACAACTTCGGTAGTAGCCCCGTCGGTAAAAGGCGTACTCGGCTGGGAAACATAATTCGTCTCCTGAATTTTTACCACAAGACTGCCCTGTGAAACAGCTACCGCACTTATCCCAACATGCTCACCGACAACAATTGTGCCTGTGCGTTCATTGACCACAACAACCGCAGGCGTATCGACTTTCACCTGAGGCGAAAGAATCTGTTCCATAAATACGACAACCTGGCTTTGTGTAACACCGTCCGGCACACGCACGCGAACCGTTCCTGCGTCAACAGCCACAGCCGAGTTTACGTGAAGCGAGTTTATCGCCCTGCTTATCTCGTTTGCCGTTGCAAAATCATTATTCCTCAGATTCAGCGTTACTATCCGGTTGCCGGCAATCTGTTCGACAAATTCGGCAATTTCAGACCGTTCAATTCTGGCCCCGGCTGGTATATGGCCGAGAGTCTGATGATTCTTTGCAATCGAAGAGCCGGTCGCGCCGGATACGGTCCATCCTGCAAGCGAAACGCCTGCGGCATTTGTTACTGCATAAACCTGGCCGTCCATACCTTTCAGCGGCGTAGGCAAAAGCAAACCGCCCTGCAGACTTTTCGCATCGCCGATGGATGCAACGTCAATATCTATCAGCGCACCTTCGCGTCCAAAAGGCGGAAGTTCAGCCGTAACAAGAACAACGGCCACATTGCCTGTGGAAAGTTCGTCAGTACTCAATACAACCCCGCCGTCCCGTAGGACATTCGACAGCATTTGTTTTGACAGTTCTCCGGTATCGCCGGTGCCGGCAAGACCTACAACAAGCCCTTTGCCTGTGAGAGGGTTGCCGCGTACGCCCTGTATATCGACGATATCCTTTATCCGCTCACAGTACGCCGGCGTATATAAAACAGCAAAAACAAGTATTAACGCTTTTAATTTCATCCTAATCCAAAATCCAAAATCCAAAATCAGAACGGCCATATAATGTCGAATATTCTGCCGAGCCAGCCGGGTTTGGTATAGGGCGCATCAAAGCCGCTGGTTCGTGCGACAATCCTGAAATCGGCGACCTTTTCGCTGTCAACGGTATTGTCATAGGCAATATCCGTCGGGCGGATGATGCCGGTAACATCAATCGTCTGCACATCGCCGGATATATCTCTGCTGCGTGAGCCGCTTACAACTAAATTGCCGTTGGCAAGCACATCAATTACCACAACCGGAATTTTATCCTTAAAAGTCCGCTGTTCTTCAAGTTCGGCCTTGCCTGAAAAAGTGCTTGAATCGGAAGCCCCCGAGCCAAGTTCAAATCTGGGAAGATTCTTTATTAGTCCGCCGATATTTACCTCGCCGTCATAGCTTTGGGAGCGTGTCGTGGTTTTTTCCATATCCCTTTCGGTTTTGGTTTTATTGTCGGTGTTTTCATAAATGACAATCGTGAGTATATCGCCGATTTGTCTGGCAACGGCGTCGGAATACGGGTCTTTGACCATTACATTTTTTTTAGCCCATATTGACCCGCCCAGGCAAACGGATGACGCACACAAAACAGTAATCAGTTTTAATATGGGATTTTTCATATTATTCGATACCTCTCTATAAAACCGGCTCGACAGAACCGTCCTGTCTTACTTTAACAACAATTGTTCTGTGCGAGTCTGCGTTTTCAACTTTTATTACGTCCCCGGCTCTGCCGTCGCTAAGAGCCTTGCCTACGGCGGTAATCAGCAGGGGTCCTTTTTGCAGCCGAATCTGCACTGCCTGATTTTTTGCTACCATAACCGCAGACTGCGGTCTTACCGTCATATCGCTGCGAATAACCTGGCCGGACTTTATGGGAAGTTTTGCAACCATCCCAAATACCGTACCGGATTCAGAAATCGGCGGATAGTCTATAAGGATATTTCGTGTCCGGGCGTTGTCATTTGTAATCTGCTGTCCGGCAGCGATTTCGGCAGCAGCGACAAGTTCCGTCGAATTGTACCGCACACGGAAATTAAGTTCGCAGTTCGCAAGCACATTATTGCCGTCGCAAATCGATACTATCGCTTTTTTATTCGTAAAAGATTCGCCTTCGACGATTTTGGCAATAATATGCAGGTTATTAACATCTTCGGACAAAATCACAGGTTTAATCCGCCCGACAGGTGTAATCTGTCCGATTAAGGTGTTCTTTTTCAGCAGCGACTCGGCAATTGCGGTTATCTGTTCGGCTGATATCTGCTGAGAGCGCTGAACCGCTGAGACCGCATCCGAGCCGCTGAACTCTATGCGTTTTGTGTCAATTCCGGCAGCAGCGATTCGGGACATTATAGTCGCCCTGTCAAACACGATGTTTTGCCCCGGCAGTGCGAATCTGCCGAGCGAAATATTTTTCAGCCGACCGGCTGTTTCATCCTGTGCCTGAATTACCGCCACATCGCCAAGCAGTATCTCATCGGCGCTGAGCCTTACGCTGCGGGGCAGATAAATTTTTATGTCGACATTTTCCTCCGCCCCGGCATAACAACCCTGCATAAGCCCGATGGAAAAGCCGATAAACAAAATTTTAATAATCAAATTTTTCATCTGCCCATCTGATTTGCCGTTTTGAGCATTTCATCTCCGGCTTTTATCGCGTGCGAATTGACCTCGTAAGCCCGCTGAGCCGTGATAAGATTCACAAGCTCGGTTATCATCTGCACATTTGATTTTTCAAGAAAGCCGTTGATTAACTTTCCAAATCCATCCTGCCCGGCAAGACCCGTCAGCGGTGTACCGCTTGCGGCTGTTTCCCTCAGCAGGTTGTCGCCGACGGCCTCAAGACCGCTGGGGTTTGCAAACCGCACAAGCTGAATCTGCCCGATACTTGAGGTCTGCCCGTTAATTGTAACGTTTACAGAGCCGTCCGTGCCGATGGTAACATTCTCTGCGTTATTGGGAATTGAAATCGGCGGGTCGAGAACATATCCCGATGAATTCACAAGATTGCCGTCTGCGCCGACCAGCAGTCCGCCATCCCGGCTGTAGTACGTATTGCCAAACCCTGTAAACTGGAGAAATCCGTCGCCGGATATTGCCACATTAAGCGGATTGCCGGTATTTTCCAGTTCCCCGGGCGTATAAACCTTGACAACACCTGCGGCACGAACGCCTGAACCAACCTCAATGCCCGTGGGAGATTTAACGCCCGGCATGATTTCCGAACCGGCCTTGCGCAGATTATCATAAAGCAGGTCCTGAAAATCTATCTGACTGCGTTTGAATCCGCTGGTGTTCACGTTGGCAAGGTTGTTCGCCACAATATCAATCATCATCTGCTGTGCGCTCATACCTGTGGCGGCGGTGGAAAATGCCTTCATCATATTATTCGTCTTTCAAATTCAAAACAAATTTACGCCATTGCTGCACTCAGCAGCGAACCGCTTATATCTTTATTGTTGCCCACAATCTTCATATTCGCCTCATAGAGCCTTTGAACCATTATCATATCTACAAGCTCTTCCATCATATTGACGTTTGACGCTTCAGTATATCCCTGGCGGACAACCGTATTTTCATCTGCATTTTTCGGACTGACGGCAGCGGCGGCAGAAAAGCGGTTCAGTCCTACCGGTTCAAGTTTGTCTGTCTCATCACCGAAATCCACAATTTTGAACTTATCCACCTCTGCGCCTGCGGCGAAAATATGCCCTTCTTCGGTAACCTCGATATCCATCGTCGAAACCCCCTCCGGTATGGTAATTGCGCCGTGCGAACCGGCCACAATATTACCCAGCGAATCCACAATCTGGCTTTTATCATTTACCTGAAAGCTGCCGTTTCGCGTATAGAAAACACCGCCGGGTGTTTCAATAACAAAAAAGCCCGGGCCGTGGAGAGCAAAATCAAACGTCCGGCCCGTGGCTTCAATACGCCCCTGCGAAAAATCCAGTCTCGGTTGCGCGACAATCTGTTCAACATCTCCGCCGAGCCTTTCCTGCTGCCGGCGAAGCTGTCGGCTGAATGAATTGCTGCATCGTTTAAAACCGACAGTACTTACATTGGCAAGATTATGTGCAATTACCTGTAATTCTCTTACAAGCGATTCACTGCTGGAACCAATTTGTGATGCAATATCATTCATTTTATGCTCCGCTGAGAACCTCGGCGGTTTCAGCCCTGTTCAAAACAGCTGATTTGGAGCCGTCCGAGGCTAATTTCACCGCAACGGCTTCGGAAACAGATACAAGCATATCAACATCGTCATCGCTTAATCCTATCATCTCCAAAGCGGCACAAAAACCCTTTTCAATCCGGCTTATGCCCTTTACGATGCATAAGTCCTGTATAAGAACGGCGCTGCCGCCGTCTTCGTTTTCGACTATAAACTTTATCAGCGCCCGCTGCCCCGGCTCAAAATTCAATGAAGTATTGACCTTTAAACCCGGTCCGGCAAGTTCCGTTATGGTCGCAGGCAAAAACTCAGGCGGACCCCACACGACAACCGGTCCGCCCGGCGATGCGATACTACCACCTGCATGATTTGCCGCAACTGCCGTGCCAGGATTGCATGAAAATGGAAAAGCCGCAATAAAGGCGTGATTATTCACCGGTGTTCTTACAAAACGACGGCGATTAACGAATCTTATCCTGTCGCTGTGCGAAATAATTATCGTTCTATCACTGACTCCAAGCAGCAGGGTGTCAAATTCCCATACAGATGCGCCAAAATAATAACGCACCATAAGCCTTTTCCGCGGATTGATGCGCACCGCTTTGCTGACGACCTCAAGCCGAAGTTCAACAGCAGAATTCTTTACAACAATACACTCAATCTGCCCCTTATATGCCTTGTCAAGTCCGATAATAAATAGCTTTCTGGCCTGTGGTATATTACAGCTTGACATTTTTTTGCTGCCGGGGGCATTAAAATTTGGCATTTTGCCCTTAAATTCGAGTTTTTCTCTGATGTGAAGAATTTCATTTCGGAGTATCGTGCATGCATTCGGGCCATGATTTGTGATGCATCTGCCAAGCAGTTTAGCGCTGCCGTGGTCAAAAGCTGCCGGAGAATTGAAAATACGATGGATATAATGATGTAATCCGGCTGTTTTTGCGATTTCCGCCAGCAGCTTTCGTTCCTTTTCTATCAGGCCGCAATTTTCCGACAGCGTCTGAAATGTCCGTCCGCCGGTTTTTATTTGTTTTAATGAGTTGATTATACTGGCTGTCAGTATCACACTGAAAACAATCAGCATTCCCAGCAAAATAAGCAATATGAACAAATCAGAATTCTGATTGTTCACTTTAAGTTCGCGCATAGCGTTGAGCCGCTGTATCGGCGACAGGGCATACGGCAGCGATGAACCACAAAGCGAAACTAAAATTCCAAATATTTTCTGAAAATATATCATCTCGTGTGATTCTATGAATGCAGCGCACGTGCCACGAACTACAAAAATCAACAAAGAACTCCCGTGACAGACCCTGTGGTGAATTATCAGCCCCGACGCCTGTCGTCAGGGTCAACTTATCGTGTTGCCGCGAATAACTGCATTGATGACCCGCAGGGCAGGCCTGCGGGCTGACGGATTTTTTTGATTATCCTGCCGGCTACCTTATCAGGCTGGTCAGTTCTCTAAGAACATCGTTTGCCACCCGGATAGTACGGGCGTTAGCCTGGAAGCCGTTTT
>DYLR01000023.1 GCA_020721975.1 Blastopirellula marina
TGCGGTATGGAAAACATTTCGTTTAGTTCAGGTCAGCTTATCGCTAATAATCTTATACAAATCTTATAAAGTTTTAATTTTTCTCACAAATCTAATCTTTTGCTAACACAACCTTAACATTTACCGGCTAATTTCCTGCTATATCAAACCGGCGGCAATAATTCATGGATGTACCAGGCCGGGCAAATTTTATTTTTATTTATGGAGGTAATTTGATGGAAAAAGGATTAGTGTATGCCGTATTTTTGTTTGTTTTTGCAGCCGCGGCTTTTGCAGATGTCGAGCAGGAACTGGCTGCGATGAGACAGCAGATTCAACAGCAGCAGCAAATGCTTGAGGCCCTCCAGTCGAAACTTGCGGCTATGGAGGCAAAGCAAATGACGACTGCGACAGAACCGTCTTCACAGACAGTAAGCCATCTGGAGGAAAAAATTAATTCGCTTGAGCAATCACAGGCGCAAACCATACGACAGCAACAGGCTATGTCGCAAAAGCTGGACGACGTATCCAAAGGTGAGATTAACTGGCCGAAGGGAATGGAATGGCTCAAAAAAGTCAAACTAAAAGGTGATTTGAGATACCGCTATGAGTGGATTGATGAGGAAAACAGCGATAACAGAAATCGCAACCGAATCCGTGCGCGTCTTGGCCTGGATACCACAATAACCGAAGATGTCAACGTGGGAATACGTTTTGCAACATCGGAAGTCTGGGGCGATGACGCAACATCAGGCGACGCCGTATCCACCAATCAGACTCTTGATGACGCCTTCAGCAAGAAAGCTATCTGGCTTGATTTGGCTTATTTTCAGTGGTCGCCGTCAAGCGTGCAGGGGCTTAGCGTAATAGGCGGAAAGATGGAAAACCCGTTTTATCGCGCAGGCGGCAACCAGCTTATATGGGATGGCGACCTCACGCCGGAAGGCATTGCGGTGCAGTATAATCGCCCGCTGACAGATTCGGTTTCGTTCTTCGGCAATGCCGGCGGGTTTTATGTTGACGAGGTCAAGTCCGGTGCAGACACATCCATGTGGGGCGGACAGGCCGGCCTGAAAAAAACTTTTGAAAACAAATCTTACCTGCTGGCCGGTGCGGGGATGTACAGCTATGGAAACCTGATAGGTCATGACGCATTTGTTGTTGACGGCAGCAGTAAATTCTTCGGCAACAGCAACTCGGGCGGAAAATATACCGGCGATTATAAACTGGTCGAATTTTTCACGGAATACGGCTTTGATTTGTTTGAAAGACCCACAGCCGTGTATGGCAGTTATGTAAAGAACACCGAATCCGTCAGCAGCGGGGATACCGGCTGGCTCATCGGTACCAAATACGGCAAATGCAAAAACCCCGGCTCATGGGAATTGTCTTATGACTATCGCAAGCTGGAAAAAGATGCCGTTTTAGGCATTTTCAGCGATTCGGACTTTATCGGCGGCGGTACTAACGGCAGAGGGCACCGCTTTGCAGTCGTCTATCAGATGATGAAGAATGTCCAGGCGGGACTGTCGTATTTTGTGAATGAAAAAGGCGACGATTCGCACAATTACAACCGTCTTCAGGCTGATATGATGTTCAAATTCTAATGATAATCTAATAATTTTATAACAAAATTCTAACAATTAGAAGGTACAACAAACAAAAAAGGAAAGGAATCAATTATGCAGAAAACAGCAGCAGTATTGGCAGTAGTGGTGATGGTTCTGGCGGGGATAAATTATGTAAATGCAGCGGAAAATTCGGGACTTTTGCAGATTGAAGGTTCTACTACGGTAGGTCCGATTGCAGACGCATTCGCCGAGGTTTTCAAAACGAAGTATCAGAACGCGACTTTTACGGTAAAAAAAACCGGTTCCGGCGACGGTGCAGCGGCTCTTATTGACGGCCGCTGCGACATAGCAACAATGAGCCGGTTTATGAAGGCCGAAGAAATAAAAAAGGCCGTTGACAAGGATATATTTCCAACCATACATGCGGTTGCAATGGATGGAGTCGCAATTATTGTGCATCCGTCGAATCCCGTAGGAGAACTTACTCGTCAGCAGATACATGACATATATGTCGGCAAAATAACCAACTGGAAAGAGCTTGGCGGCGCCGATATGCCGATAGTGCCGATTACGCGCGATTCATCCAGCGGCACTTTTGAAGTATTCAACGAGAAAATAATGAACAAGGACAAAATGGCCGCCAATGTTGAGACAGTAAACGCCAATCCGCAGGCACAGGCTCGCGTAAAATCCACCGAAGGAGCGATTGCCTATGTCGGGCTTGCCTTTCTGGAGGGCTGCAAAGCCCTGAAAATTGACGGCATTGTCTGCACAAAAGGCACTGTGCAGCAGGGCATTTATCCTGTGAGCAGGCCGCTGTTTTTTTTCACCAACGGATTCCCGGAGCCAGGTACGATAAAATTTGACTTTTGCACTTTCCATTTAACCGAAAAGGGACAGGAAATCATTGAAGCAAAGGGATTTGTGCCGCTGACAAACTACTAAAAAATGCGGTGCAATTTGAATTGATGAAATTTAATAAGCCGGACATTTCAATTAAGGCGGCCGGGTTTGCTCGGCCGCTTTTGCTTACTCCCGCCGAGGATATTCGCGGCTGGCTGTTTATGCATGCCGGCAGACTGCTGTTTTTTTTGATAACCTGCACATCTGTTGTATCGGTTTTTTTGATTTTCACGTTTATTACCCGTGAAGCTTTTGGATTTGTTATATGTAAAACCCCGATACAGACTCTTGGCCGTCTTTGGGAATTTTTCACCAGTCCCCGCTGGTATCCCGAAGCCCAACAGGCGGAATTCGGCGCATTATCGCTTATTGTCGGGTCATTTTATGTAACATCCGGAGCGCTTATGCTTGCGGTGCCTGCCGGGCTTCTTGCAGCGATGTTCCTCAGCGATATCGCACCGTTTGCAATAAGACAGATTTGCAAGCCGGTAATTGAAATCCTTGCGGCAATTCCGTCGGTAGCGTATGGATTCTTTGCCGTGCTGGTTGTGGCGCCATGGCTGCAAACACACCTGGGCTTAACCACAGGCACAAATGCCCTGAACGCCTCCATAATGCTTGCCATCATGGCAGTGCCTACAATTGTTTCCGTTGCCGACGATGCTATGACCGCCACAGGCACATATATACGAGAGGCATCTTATGCCCTTGGAGCTACTCGGGCCGAGACGCTGATTAAGGTAGTAATACCGGCGGCTCACAGCGGAATTATCGCGGCAATAATACTCGGAATGATGCGGGCGATAGGCGAAACAATGGTTGTGTGGATGGCGGCGGGTAATGCTTCGCAGATACCTGCGCCGTGGTGGAATATCGCCTCGGCAGTGCGGACAATGACGGCCACAATTGCCGGCGATATGGGCGAAACCGTCAAGGGTTCCGACCATTATCACGCACTTTTTATGGCGGGTTTTACGCTGCTTGCAATGACCTTTATTCTGAATCTGGTCAGTGAATATTTTCTTTCACAGGCAAAAAAAATCAGTGTGGCAAAACGCAAATGAGATCATGGCTGCGAATGATTTTTGACAAAGCCTTCACGGGCATTTCAGCGGCGAGCATCGTTTTGATGGCCGCTGCGCTGGTTATTATAATCAGCCCGATGATAGTAAAGGGTTTTGGCGCGGTTTTTTTCAGCGGGACGGTTGAATTTAGAAGATTACAATATGAAATGCACGGGCGGGGCAGCAGGCAGAAACTTGAAAAAGAACTTGCTGAGGCTAACGCCGTTCGTGCGGAAATGTATGCAATAATAAGCCGGTTTCGCAACGGCATCGACACCTCGAATATTGTCCGGCAGGTCAGACAGATATATCGTGAATACGGGGATTATCTGGATTATAAAAATGTAGATATGCAAACTTCCGCTGCTGTTCGAGGCCTGGCAAAAAAACTCCGCGACGAGCTGTGCGATGCGCTGCAGGCTGCCGACAACAATGAAGCAACGGCTCATTTAAATGCGATGCTTGCCGGTTTTGACCGGCAGCTTTTTGAGAATACGCCTGTTGAAAAATACGTTGAGATTGCCGGCGATTATCAAAAAACTGTTGCAGCCGTTGATTTAAGCAATCGCTGGCGGTATGAACAATCTCTTGGAGAAGTCATAGAGCAGCTGCGTCTTTTGTTTGGTCCGCTTCCTGACGAGCCTAAACCCGCCCTGAGTATGCATCAGTACGGATGTACGCGGATGGACAGGGCAAAGGTCTGTCTTGACGGCCTGATATGGAAAACCAAATGGGTGGAAATCGAAAAAGGCAAACCGCTAAAACCAATACGATATCGGCGGGCGGACGATTTTGCCGGTACGCCAATGGAGAAATTTTTTACATTTGTCGAGCAAAACATAAAGAAAATGCTTCTGCCGAGAGCCACAATTTATCCGCAGTATCTTATTGACGACAGCACGCCGGGGCATTTTTTCGGCGGTATAGGCCCGGAAATTCTCGGCACATTTATAATAACTACGCTGGCGATTGTTTTTGCCCTGCCGCTGGGCGTGGTATCGGCCGGATATCTGGTCGAATGTGCCGGCGATAATATAATAGTTCGGATTATACGTATATGCATTAACACGCTGGCCGGGGTGCCGAGTATTGTCTTCGGTCTGTTTGGTCTGGCGTTTTTTGTGCTGTATCTTTTTCCAAAAGTGGGTCTGCAATCAAAACCCTGTGTACTGGCTGCATCTGTTACGCTGGCGATTTTAATTTTGCCGGTAATAATTCGTGCAAGCGAAGAAGCCATACGCACTGTGCCGCACACATACAGGGAAGCATCGCTTTCTCTTGGAGCGGGCGGTTTTAAGACGTTTGTATCGGTTACGCTTCCTGCCGCGATGCCGGGAATTCTGACCGGCGTTATTTTAAGCCTATCCCGTGCCGCAGGAGAAACCGCACCAATTTTATTTACCGGAGCAGTTGCATTTGGCCCTATACCCAAAAGTCTTACCGAACCGGCAAGGACATTATCCTACGGCAGTTATGACATTGCGGTAGGCGATAAACTCGCAGCTCTCGTGCCGCATCAACAGTTCGGAATGGTAACCGCGCTTATTCTGCTGGTTCTCGGATTAAATATCTGTGCGGTGCTGCTCCGCATAAAAATTGCAAAGAAATTAAGAGGAGTCTAAATGACAGCGTCAGCCGTTGATGAGTCGAGTATGAAAGAACGGTCAAAACAGGATTTTAAGCCTCGTCGCATAGAGCGGATTACGGCGAACGCAAAATCTTTCGACCACAGCGATGCTGTGCCGATAATCGAGTCGCATAACTTTAGCTTCTATTACGGCACAAAGATTGGCGTTAAGAATATTACAATGGCGATATATCCGCGTTCGGTTACGGCAATAATCGGTCCATCGGGCTGCGGCAAAAGCACTTATCTTCGCAGCATTAACCGAATGAACGACCTGATACCCGGCACGCATGCCAATGGCGAACTGAAAGTTGGAGGTATAAATGTTTACGATAAACAAATAAACCTGGTTAATCTTCGCCAGCAGGTCGGTATGGTTTTTCAAAAGCCCAATCCGTTCGCAAAGTCAATTTATGATAATATCACTTACGGGCCTAAATTGCAGGGTACAGCTCGCAGTGAATTGGCGGCACTGGTCGAAAAATGCCTCCGTGATGCGGCCTTGTGGGACGAGATTAAGGACGATTTACATAAGTCGGCGCTCGCCCTGTCCGGCGGACAGCAACAAAGACTGTGCATCGCCCGTGCTTTGGCGACAAAACCCAAAGTGATACTTATGGACGAACCATGCTCGGCGCTTGACCCCGTAGCGACAGGCAGAATCGAAGATTTGATTTTACAGCTAAGTAAAAATTATACAATTGTAATTGTTACCCACAATATGCAGCAGGCCGCCCGCGTGAGCGACAGGACTGCATTTTTCTGCATGGGTAAGCTGATAGAATATGACAACACCGATAAAATTTTTACTAATCCCGCCAGTCCGCAGACCGAAGCCTATGTAACAGGCAGATTCGGCTAAACAGAGAAAAGTACGCAAACCCCGCGAATAAATGTGGCACGGCCATCCTGGCCGTGATTCACGGGCGCCAAGCCCGTGCCACGAAATCGGTGGGCTAACGGATACGCCGTCGGGTCAGATTCAACTTGACAACAATTAATGCAGGATTTACATTATCAAACCATTTACAGAAACCCTACTTTGAGAAATATCACCGCAAAAAGGAAAAATATGATATATAAGCAGGATTTTGAATCGACACGCAAATATTGGGATGCCTTTTGGGCACATGAGCTGCTGGACAGGCCGTGTACACTGGTCTTTGCAAAAAATGGCGAAAAAGAATATTATCCGCCGCGATTACAGGCAGTAGATGATCCTTTTGATGAAATGCTCCGCTCTGCTATATCTTGAAAATACCGTGTTCCTCGGTGAAGCCGTGCCTGGGTTCAGACCGGGATTTGGTCCTGACCAGATGGCGGCTTTTCTGGGCGCGCCTCTGAAAATAAATCCGGACAGCAAAGACACAAGCTGGACCGAAAAAATCGTGGAAAAATGGGGAGATTTTTTGCCTTTAAGGCTCGATGAAAACAATCATGTATGGAAAAGAATGAAGGAATTCCACAAGGCGGCAGAGGATTTTTGCCGCGGCAAATGTCTGCTGCTGAATATCGATTTGCACAGCAATATTGATACTCTTGAGGCTCTTCGCGGCGCTGAAAAACTTTTGTTCGATATGATAGATTCTCCGGAAACAGTCGAACAGGCAATGAATCAGGTGCGGCCGCTGTATAAGCAGATATATAATGAACTGTGGCAGTTAAGGAAATAAAGGTTATTCAGTGGGTTCCCGGCGCAGGCCGAAAACCGGGATACGACTGGCCGGAAGTGATAAATAAAATACAGGCGGCAGGAAAAGCCGCGATATTATATGGTACGTGTGAGGAAATAAAACAGATTCACGGCAGGTATAAACCGCATCTTGTAGTATATCATGCTTATGCTCAAAGCCGGTCTGAGGGACAAGCTCTTCTCGAATGGCTGAAAAGAAATACGTAGTCAAACGGGACAATAGCCCGGTTAATACCTGTAATGTTCCGGCTTAAATGGTCCGTCAACCGGTACGCCGAGATAATCAGCCTGTTTTTTATTCAGCTTTGTTAATTTTGCGCCGAGTCTGCTCAAATGCAGACGGGCAACTTCCTCGTCAAGTTTCTTTGGAAGCGTATAAACCCTGTTTTCAAGTTTTTCCGTTGTCAGCATAATCTGCGCCAGGCACTGATTTGTAAAGCTGTTGCTCATTACAAAGCTCGGGTGGCCGGTTGCACAGCCCAGATTCACAAGTCTGCCCTCGGCAAGAATGATAATCGACCGGCCGGAGGCAAGCGTCCATTTATCCACCTGCGGCTTGATAGTCTGTTTTTTGCATTTGGGATTGTTGTGCAGATAACTCATTTCAATTTCGCTGTCGAAGTGGCCTATATTGCAGACTATTGCCTCATTCTTCATTTTTTCCATGTGTTTGCCGGTAATAACATCGCAGCATCCCGTGGCGGAAACAAAAATATCGCCCTTATCCGCCACATCGTCGAGAGTTACAACTTCATAACCTTCCATAGCGGCCTGGAGAGCGCAAATCGGGTCTATTTCGGTAATCAGCACCTTTGCCCCCAGTCCCCGCATTGACTGAGCGCTGCCCTTGCCGACATCGCCGTAGCCGCAAATCACGACCGTTTTGCCGGCGACCATTACATCGGTTGCCCGTTTGATTCCGTCGGCAAGCGATTCACGGCAGCCGTAGAGATTATCAAACTTGCTCTTGGTTACCGAGTCGTTGACGTTTATCGCCGGAAACGGCAGTTCTCCGTCGCGTGCCATTTGATACAGCCGGTGTACGCCGGTAGTGGTCTCTTCACTTACGCCCTGAATATTAGCCGCGATTCGCGTCCATTTTTTTGGGTCGGTTTGCAGGGAAAGTTTCAGCCGTTCGATAATGCACCGCATATCGTGCGAATCGGTCTTTTGCCGGAGAATCCGGGGGTCGTTTTCTGCTTTGCAGCCGAGAACAACCATTAGCGTTGCGTCTCCTCCGTCGTCAACTATAGTGTCGGGGCCGCTGCCGTCCGGCCAGGTAAGAGCCTGTTCGGTACACCACCAGTACTCCTCGAGGCTCTCGCCTTTCCACGCAAACACTGCTGCTGAACCTTTCTTTGCGATTGCCGCCGCGGCGTGGTCCTGGGTGCTGAAAATATTGCAGCTTGCCCAGCGGATATCCGCTCCGAGTTCTACCAGCGTTTCAATAAGCATTGCCGTCTGGATTGTCATGTGCAGCGAGCCGGTAATGCGTTTGCCCGCCAGTGGCTTCTTTGGCCCGTATTTGCTGCGAACTGCCATAAGGCCCGGCATCTCATTTTCCGCCAGCTGCATTTCCATCCGTCCCCACTCGGCAAGGCTTATATCTGCCACCTTATACGCAAGTTTGGGATTATAACCCGCTATTTTATTGTTTTTGACCGCTTTCGAGGTCGCTGCCGATTTTGCACACATATTTATGCTCCAAAAAATAATAGAAGATTTTACCTGAAAATCGCGGTTTTTCAACAAATAAACGCTTTTGAGGCAAAATTTGGCATAAAACAGTTGACAAAGGCAGGGTTTTGTGCTTTAATATGCTTTCTTATGACAAATACTTATGGCAAAACCTGGTTCTGGTGGTGGCGTTGGAGTATATAATCCGCGCAGGCCGGAACTTTGTTGCCATAGTCGATTAAATGAGTAAAATATTCGCAGCCTGCCGGATTTCGGCGTGCTGCGTTTTTTTATGCCCGCCGAAAAAGCAACCAGCAGACAAATAACAGATTTTAGATTTTGGATTGCAGATTACAAGATGGTTGATTCAATAAATAATATCACAAGATTGATCAAAGGCCCGCTGCCGGGGCAGATTGTGCCGCTGGTTCGTGAAATAGACATCGACGAGCCGGTGGACTTTTTCGCCCGTTTGAGCGATTATGGCCGTAAAAAGCATTGCTGTTTGCTTGAATCCAAGGACCATCTTACCGATTACGACTCCGGCACTTTGACGTTCGGCACGGCGTGTCCTGCCCTTTATCTGACCGGTTCAGGCAGCCGGTTTAAGATTCAGGCGCTCAGCGATACCGGCAGAAGAATGCTGAAATATTTTGCCGGCGCTGCCCGGGACAGGTTTAATTTTTGCCGAGAGGTAAGTTTTGGCGAGGAGCAAATCGAAGGCACGATTGCCAGGGTTGAAAATTTCACAGACGAACAATCCCGCTTAAAATGTGTCAATCAAATGGACGTACTGCGGGCTGTGAATTTTGCATTTACGCTGGCCGGCCCGCCTTTCCGCATTACGTGCGGCCTGGTCGGGGCAATAAGCTATGATTTCATCGACCAGTTTGAAAAATTGCCCGCCAATAAAAATACTCTGCTTGATACCCCCGATTACGAGCTGTATTTTGCCGACAATATTTTTCTTATGGACCACAGGACCGGCAAAGGATATGTCGTCGTTAACGCCGTCATAACCGACGACGGCAGGGACGAAATAATCGACAGTGTCGAGCAAAGATTCGATTATTATTTCAAATGTGCCTCTTCGCCGGCGCCGCAGCCGACAAAATCTGACAGGAAGCTTCCTCCCCCTTCAAGCGACACTTCGCAAAGCGAGTACGAACAGATGATTAAAACCGCCCAGCGACACATTGTTGACGGCGATATTTTTCAGGTTGTGTTGAGCCGAACTCTGACGGAGCCTTGTTATGATGAGCCGCTGGATGTGTACAAAAGACTGCGAAAACTCAATCCTTCGCCGTATATGTTTTACATCAACAGCCCGTCAACTACGCTTATTGGCGCAAGTCCCGAACTGAATCTCCGCGTAAGCGGTACAGATGCTCGAACTGTCGAGATTCGTCCGATAGCAGGCACAAAACCCCGCGGCCGAATCGACGGCAAAATCGACCAGGATACCGATTTTCGTTATGAAGCGGAGCTGAAACTTGACAGGAAAGAACTTGCCGAGCATATGATGCTTGTTGACCTTGCACGCAACGATATTGCCCGCGTTTCTGCTCCGGGCAGCAGGGTGGTCAACGAATTGCTTATCGTCGAACGATACGAATCGGTAATGCACCTTGTAAGCAATGTCAAAGGCACGCTCGACCCGAATCTTGATGCGCTCAGCGCATATCTTGCCACAATGAATATGGGTACGCTCACCGGTGCGCCGAAAATAGAAGCAATGAAGATTATCAGACAGCTCGAAAAAAACAAACGCGGCTATTACGGCGGTGCGGTAATGTATTTAACCGTTGACGGCCAGTTTGACAGCTGCATTACAATTCGTTCCCTGCAGGTAAAAGATAATATTGCGTATGTCCGCGCAGGCGCCGGAATAGTATATGACAGTGTACCGAAGACAGAATACGAGGAAACCGCTCATAAAGCACGTTCATGTCTGCGTGCGATAAGAGGAAACTGATTTTTTATGTTTAGCCGCCGTCGGTGCGACGGCAAAAAAATTATGACAACAAACACGATAACGCAAAACGTCAAAGTGCTGTTCATCGACAACTTTGACTCATTTACCTATAATCTTGTCGATGATTTCGCCAAACGCCGCTGCGTAACAAAGGTGTACAGAGCCGATACGTCTCTTGATGACCTCAGGGAAATTGCAGGCTCGTTTCAGCCGGATTTGCTGGTTATTTCGCCGGGGCCCGGCACACCCAAAAACGCCGGCGTAACGCTCGATGCAATCGGATATTTCAAAGATAAACTTGCGATTTTCGGCGTATGTCTGGGGCATCAGGCAATAGCGGAATATTTCGGCGGCACGGTCGGCCACGCCCCGCAGGTAATGCACGGCAAACCCTCGCGCATCAGCCATAACGAAAAGGGCATATTCGAGGGCGTGGAAAATCCTCTCCAGGCCGGCAGATACCACAGTCTTTGTGCGACGAAAATGCCGGAATGCCTCGAATGCACCGCCGAATTCGAAGGCATCGTAATGGCTTTGCAGCATAAACAACTGCCGATTTACGGCGTGCAGTTTCATCCTGAAAGTATTCTCACGCCGGCCGGAGGCAAAATAATCCAAAATATGCTCAATATCGCTTTGGATGTGAAAACAAAATGACGAAAATCACCGAATACCTTGAAATAATTCTTGAAGGCAGGGATTTGACCTTTGAGCAGGCCTGCGATTTGCTCAACAAAATTTTTGAAGGCGATGTATCGGAAGTGCAGATTGCCGCATTTCTGGCTGCTATGAGAATGAAAAGCGCAACTGCCGACGAACTTGCCGGTCTTGCAAAATCGCTGCGGGACCACGCCGTGCGCGTGCGGGTGAAAAATATTGATACTCTGGTTGACACCTGCGGTACGGGCGGATCTCCTGTAAAGACCTTTAACGTTTCCACTGCTGCGGCAATCGCGGCGGCCGGAGCCGGCGTTTATATCGCCAAACACGGCAACAAGGCCATTACAAGCAAATGCGGCTCGGCAGATGTGCTTGAGGCGCTGGGCGTAAATCTTGCGCCGGGGCCGGAAGTTGTGGCCGAATGTATTGAAAAAGCGCACATCGGATTTATGTTTGCCCCGGCTTTTCACCCGGCCATGAAATTCGTCCAGCCGATTCGCAAAAGTCTGGATTTCCGCACGGCATTCAATATTCTCGGTCCGCTTGCCAATCCTGCCTATGCCAACGCGCAGGTAATGGGCGTGCCGGAAGAGGCTATGATGGAAAGAATCGCTCAAACGCTGAAAAAACTCGGCTCAAAACGGGCAATGGTGGTTCACAGCGAAGGGCTTGATGAGATAAGCACACTGGCCCCGACAAGGATTTTTGAAATCAATGAGGGTGTGATAACCACATGGCAGCTTGACCCTGCAAAACTTGGTTTTTCAAAACCGAAACCGGAACAGATTCAGGGCTGCGACCCTGCTGCAAACGCAGAGATTATACGAAGCGTGCTTGAAGGCAAAAACACCGGCCCGGCCTGCGACATCGTGATGCTTAATGCCGCAGCGGCTGTAATAGTTGCGGGTCTGGCAAATGATTTTGAGGACGCCCTGAAACTTGCCGATAAATCGATTAAAACAGGCAAAGCTGCCGAGGCTCTGGAAAAATTAGTTAAAATATCAAATGCATAATCCGAAAGTAAAAATTTGCGGCATTACTAATATTGACGACGCCCTGGTGGCGGTCGAGTGCGGTGCGGACATTCTGGGGTTCAATTTTTACGATAAAAGTCCCCGCTGCATTGAACCGAAAAAGGCTGTGGAAATCATAAAAAAACTGCCGTCATTTGTTGATATTGCAGGAGTGTTCGTCAATGAAAAAACGGAAACCATTTATTCAATCGCCGCCGATTTGCATCTGGACTGGATTCAGCTGCACGGCGATGAAACGCCCGGATATTGTGCGCAGCTCGAATCAGCAAACGCGTATATTATCAAGGCAATTCGCATCAAAGACCGGCGGGATGTTGATTACGCGCAGAATTTCTCGACAGATGTTTTGCTGCTGGATGCCTTTGACCCGCATAAATACGGCGGTACAGGCAAACGGCTGAACTGGCAGGATTTGCCCGATATGGTGCATCATATTTACGGCAGATTGTTTCTCGCCGGCGGCATAACCCCTGATAACGTTCGGCAGGCTTATTCTCTGGGCTTTTTCGGTATTGATGTTTGCAGCGGCGTAGAATCCTCGCCGGGCAAAAAAGACCATGAAAAACTGCGGACGCTTTTTGATAATATCCGTATAAAAAATAATAAAAGGCGTATAATGCCTGATAAAAATATTTCTGTGGAAAGATAACCAATGAAAGAAAAAGGCAGATTCGGACAATTCGGCGGTTTTTACGTGCCGGAAGTTTTAATCCCGGCCCTCGAGGAAATCGAGCAGGCGTTCTATAAATTTTATAAAGACCCCAGGTTCGTCGCCGAGCTTAACGAGCTTTATAAAAACTATGCAGGCCGGCCCACCCCGCTTTATCACGCAAAACGACTCAGCGAACACTGCGGCTTTTCGGTTTATTTGAAACGCGAAGACCTGCTTCACGGCGGCGCTCATAAAGTCAACAACTGCCTCGGCCAGGGCTTGCTTGCACAATATATGGGAAAAACACGCCTTATAGCCGAGACAGGGGCCGGCCAGCACGGCCTTGCAACGGCAATGATAGGCGCACTGTTCGGTATGGAAACCAAAATTTTCATGGGTTCAATAGACGTTGAGCGGCAAAATGTCAATGTTCACAAAATGAAACTCTGCGGTGCAGAAGTTATACCGGTTAAAGGCGGCACATGCACCTTAAAAGATGCAATCAATGACGCTCTGCGGTACTGGACGGCTCACGTGCAGGATACGTTTTATCTTTTTGGCACGGCAGGCGGCCCTCACCCGTATCCGACAGTTGTAAAACATTTTCAAAGCCCCATCGGCACGGAAGCCCGGCGGCAATGTCTTGAGCAAATCGGCAGACTGCCCGATATGGTGATTGCATGCGTCGGAGGCGGGTCAAACGCTATAGGAATTTTCAGCGGCTTTATCGACGACAAAAGCGTCAAACTTATCGGCGTTGAAGGCGCAGGCAGAGGCGTTAACACAACCCATCACTGTGCAACTCTGAATGTGGGAACTGTCGGAGTCCTGCACGGCGCACGGACATATCTGCTCCAGGATGCCGACGGCCAGATTCACGAAACGGAATGCATCAGCGCAGGACTGGATTATCCCGGCGTCGGGCCTGAACATGCCTTCTTAAAAGAAAGCGGTCGGGCCGAATATGTTTGCGCAGATGATAAACAGGTGCTTGACGCATTTGAACTTGTATGCAAAAAAGAAGGAATACTGCCGGCTCTGGAAAGTTCACATGCAATTGCCTGGCTCGTCGGACAGAAAGGCAAATTGCCGCCTGAAACAATTGCCGTTGTGAACCTGTCCGGCCGCGGAGATAAGGACGTCGGCATAGTTGAAAAACACAGACCAGTAAAATAAGAAATGTATGGACTGTTTTTGATTTTTGATATTTAATTTTTGGTTTATTATGAAAACTTATGCACAGACATTTAAAGAACTGAAACGTTCGGCGATAATTCCGTTTTTTGTAATCGGCGACCCCGATTACGACACTTCGCTTTCAATTGTCAAAACCGCTATTGACGCCGGCGCCGATATTCTTGAGCTTGGCATAGCATTTTCAGACCCTATTGCCGACGGCCCGACGATACAAAAGGCCGACATTCGCGCGCTTGCAGCGGGAATGAATATAAAAAGAGCCTTGCAATTCGTCAGGGAAATTAAAAATTACAAAGATATACCCATCGGCCTTTTGATGTATTACAATCTTGTTTATCAGTATGGGGTTGAGAAATTTTTTAACGATTTTCACGCCGCCGGCGTAAACAGCGTTTTGATAGCCGATTTGAGCATAGATGACGCGGATGAAGTTCTCGCCCCGGCAAAAAAAGCAGGACTTGAAACCGTATTTATGGTTACGCCGGTTACGAATGATGAAAGAATAAAACTAATCGCATCGCATACTACCGGCTTTATTTATACCGTTTCTACGCTCGGCGTAACCGGCGCAAGACAAACGCTTTCCAATATGGTCAAGCCGCTGATAAAAACAATCAAGTCGATAACTGATATTCCGGTATGCGTCGGTTTTGGGATTTCAAACCCGAAACAGGCCGCAGAAGTCGCTTCTGCCGGTGCGGACGGCGTTATTATCGGCTCTGCAATCGTAAAAATCATCGAAGATAATCTCGCCGACAAAAAACAGATGCTCGACAACGTGAAAAATTTCGTTGCAGCAATAAAGAACGCCACAGCACCCAATAACATTTGATTTTATCAGTTGTTATGAGGCAGTAGTTTATAATCTGTAATCTTTCGTTGTTATCCCCCCGATTTATTCGGATGGTTTTATTTGGGGTTATAAACATCCAACATCTAATAACGCAACATCCATTTAATAACCAATATCCCTGCGAAACGGTCGTTTGATTATTGAAAGTTTGGTTATTGGTTATTATTGGGATATTGGATGTTGCGTTATTGAACGTTTTCTCTTGTGTTTAGCCGCCGTCGGTACGACGGCGTATCCGTCAGCCCGCAGGCCTGTCTTGCGGGTCAACAATGCGGTTATTCGCGGCAACACGATAAGTTGCCCCCGACGGCAGGCGTCGGGGCTAACAATTCCCCCGCGACCTTTTTTATTAACCGCGGATTTACACAGGAAATATTCTTGGCATCTTCGTGCCTTCGTGGTGGAAAATAATCCGCGTTAATCCGCGGTTCAGGGAGTTAGGAATTCGTGCCCATTCGTGTTCATTTGTGGTAGATATCTCGGTGTTCTCTGTGAACTCTGTGGCTAAAAATAAAAAATTTTCTGTGATTGCCTTTTTGTTAGAAGTTCCCGGGTGCTCCGGCAAATTTTTACGGCACAAGGAATACATCGCCCGGCTGCTGCGGGAACTCCGTGCCGCGGTAAATCTTCAGCCTCTGAATCGTGAAAATATCATCATCCACTAAATTGACAGGTTTTCTTGTTTTGCTGAATATCACAGACCCGTCGCTGAAAAGCAAATTCTGCCCTTTGTTGCAGTGGCTTGTGCTGTTTTGCATTGCCAATTTTTCGCTCAGTTCAATCGGGTCGAAACTGTTGCCGTCGAGACTTGAAAGTTTTTTCATCACTTTATCGAACAGCGGATTCCGGTCGGAAATTATAACGGTTGTTTTTTCGCCAGGCAAATATGCCGGCAAGTCAAAAGGATTGAGTCTGAAACTGTAAGTAATGTAATCTAATGACGGGAAATCGGGGCTTTGGCGGATAAATGCCGGCTCGAGTTTGCGAGGTTTGCAGCAGCGGCCAGGACACAAAAAATCATTCGCATCGCAGTAATTTCCCTTCACCAGAAGCCAAAGCGGACGGGTATTGGAAACATTTTCAGCGCCGCGGGAGCCTATTTTCCACCACGGCTGGCCGGCAGTAATACGAACTGCGGGCATACAGTTGTCAAAATCATGCGAGTATCTTTGAATCCCTTCTGCTATTCGTGCCAGATTGGCTGAACAAATCGTCTGTCTGGCCTTATAGCGGATATTTCGCAGAACCGGATTGCCCATAAAAGCTATTAAAACAAAAACCGCGGCGATTGTCGCAACTTCACGGAATCTCATCCAGAAATTGCCTGCCGCGGATATGGTTTTCCTGCGTTCGGCTTCGAGCAGACTGCCCAGCGTGGTTTTACCCGCTGAAACTGCCTGCCGGTCGTCGGTTTTATCGGATGTTATCGCAACAGTTCGGCCTGATGCGGTCTTGGCGTACTCGGTGAGTTTTGCAACTGTCGTCTCGACCAAATGTTCGGGACAAGAATGGTCGTTGAGATGGTCCAATAACGACATTGATGCCGACAATTTATCGTAGAATTCCCTTGCACCGGGGCAGGTTATAAGGAGTTGTTTTGCTTGTTCAATGTTTTCAGGTGAACCGCAGCTAAAATAAAAATCCAGCAGTAGCTCCTGCTGCGCTTTACTTAACGACATCATAAATTGTTACCACCATTCATTGCCTTCCACTTCTTGGTAAAGTGAACTATAGCTGTGTGCAGCCTGCTTTTGACTGTCCCGATTGGTATACTTAAAATCGCGGCCATTTGTTTGTAAGAAAATTGTTCAAAATAGGCTAAAAGGAGAATTTCTTTCAAGTTGGCCGGCATTTTCTCTATAACCTGTCTTACTCTTGCGGCAGTTTCGGCACGCGCAGCATCTTCGTAAGGCGTTATCTGATAAGACTTTAAAGTACTTACCACATCTTCAATGCTCAATTCCTCCGTATCGCCCATAGTACCTATGCTGGTTGTGCCTGCCCGCTGTTGCCTTCGCAGAGCATCACGGGCCTTATTAGCGGCAATGGTAAAAAGCCAGGGACGAAGCGGCCTTTCCATATCAAAAGTTTCTCTGCTTTGATATAACTGTAAAAATGTCTCCTGAAACACCTCATCCACTATATTAGGCTGGTTTAATAATCTGCGAAGAAATGCATATAATGGGTCTTTATATCTGCCGACTATTTCGCGGAATGCTTCCTCACTGCCGTTGATATAATCAGCAAGGAGCTGGGAATCTGTTTTGTTTTCAGCGGTATCCATTGTAGAGCCGGTCTGAGACAATCGGCATTATACCCTTGTTTGTATCCAAAACCAAAGTAAAATATGGCACCCGGCACGGATTTCCCTATTGTTTCGTTTTTGCCTGCTCCAACTCCCTCTCCAAAGGCCATCTCGAAAACGCAAGCACGCAGAGCAAAATAAACTGGCCAAAAGGCACAAGAAAAAGCAGCCCCAGCGGCCCACCAAAACGAGCCTTGGCCATAATCCGCCACCAGATGATTAACTTAATTAAAAAGCAGACAAGCATGCTAAACAAAATCGCAAACAAAATTGCCAGTATCAGGACAAAAACGGCTATTTCCTCTTCATTGCACATCATCAATACAGGCATAATTTAACTCCTTAAAATGCATTTTGCTTCATTAAGTGAGGTAATTTTTGAGCCGAATCACATTGTATCAAAGGTTTATTATATAAAAAAAAGACGTAAAAGCGGCAATTTAGTTTCAATATTTTAGAGAATAAACTTGATTGAAGAAAAAGTAATTTTGCAGGATACCAACAGTTCCCAAATATCGCCGGCGCAGCAGGAAACTGCGGACGCAGTACTTTTGGCACATGAGTTGCGGAATCAGCTTCAGATGGCCGGCAGAGTACAGCGGGATTTTCTGCCCCAGACGCTTCCGAATACGCCGCAGACACACTGGGCAGCGATGTTTGAACCTGCCGAGTGGGTCAGCGGCGATATTTACGATGTTGCCCGACTCGATGAAAGGCACATTGGATTTTACATAGCCGATGTGGTGGGGCATTCGATACCAGCAGCTTTGCTGACGATATTTGTCAAGCAGGCAATTGTAATGCGTCGTACCCGCGGCAGTAAATACAGCATTTTTGAACCTGCCGAGGTAATGAACGGCCTGAATCGTTCGATGACGGACCAGAAACTCAGCGGTTGTCAGTTCGCTACGTGCTGTTATTGTCTGCTCAATATTGAAACAATGAAACTTACATTTGCCCGCGCCGGACATCCATATCCGATCATAATCCGCCCCGGTAGGCATCCGGCCCAGATTGAATCCGAAGGTCCGCTTTTAGGCATTTTCAAAAACGCCGAATTTGAACAGCAGACGATTCAGCTTCGGTCCGGCGACAAAATTTTATTGTACAGCGACGGCCTTGAATCCGTAATCGGTCGGTTCAGAGACTCAAAAGTCTTCTCGTTTAACGATGACTTTGTGCGTGCCTGCGGATTTTCGATAGAGCGGTTAATCAGTTCGCTTCAGGAAACTGCACGGCAAAATAATTATGAACCGCAGGACAAAGACGACCGCACAGCCGCAGGCCTGGAGATAATCTGACAGGGGAAATTATTTTAGATTTTAGATTTTAGATTTTGGATTGAAGAGGAAGTTTAATCACAGATTACACAGATTACGCGGATTAGATTTTAGATTTAAAAATCATCAATGTTAATCTGTGTCTAAAATAATCCGCGTTAATCCGCGGCTAATAAAAAAGGCCGCGGAGCTAAAAGGCCGAAGTCGCTGCCCGGTCGCAGCACCACCCATGCACGCCAGTCTTTTTTATTTATCGGTATTGGTTCAATCGGCCGGACGTTTTTCAGCCAGACCAGTACGGCAAATTTGCTGTCTTTTTTGAGCCGCCAGTAAGAATTGTCGCCGAGGATTTGTCTGCCGTAGATTTTTCTTATCATATCGATTTGCGACGGCGTTAAATTGTCATATTGTTTAACCTGTGCCGCATAGGCAACGGCGCCGACCGGCAGGCCTGAGGCCTTTAGGAATAATTTATCGCCCGGCGATACGCAGTTAAACGGGGGACATTTGCTTTTAAGCAGCCGCGACTCGATGGTTTTGCAGCCGTCAAGAATTGCATCAATATAGATTTTATTCAATATTACAAGATGGGATTTCATCTAAAGATTTTTAACTGCTCTGCCGGTTATTGGGGTTCAAAAAGGCCTTGCTTCTGTCAACACGCATATCCATAAGCTTTAATTATAATTTACCTGTGGCCGAAAATCCAGTATTTATCGAAGCTTTAAATATTGCCTGCTTTGCTTCAATGTATTTCACTGCCAGATTTATGGAATCATATTTTTCGAGCAATTGTGAAACCGTCAGGCAATTTCGGGCATAAGCCGGATTATTCAATATCTCTTCCGCGGCGATGCGGACATCCTGCGGGCTGCGGCGTTTTTTGCGCAACTGCCGGCCGATGCCGAGCCTGTTTATTTCCCAGCCGTTAATTTGCTGTTCAAAATGGTCGTGCAGAACAAGATGAGGCTTTGCAAGACTTGCCGCAAGATATGTGCTGCCTGTGCCGCCGTGACTTATAAGCAAATCGCAGTACGGCAAAACGGCAGGTACGCTGAACTTTTCGCATCCGTAAAAACCGGCGATTTTTTTGCAGTCAAGACTGTGAAAAGCAATTGCATATTTATTGTCGCCGAACGCCTGCCCGAACAAATCGCCGGTCTCATGCTCGCCGGTTGTGCCGCGCGTTATTAAAATCTTCCTGCGTGGATCAGCCCTGAATTTTTCAAGCCATTCCGGAACCTGCTCCGTTTCATCGAGCAGCATCGGACCAATATATTTGCAGCGCTGTTCGTCAATATCATCAAACGGGAAAAACTCCCATGCATCGGGAAAAAGCGTCAAATCCGGCCTTGCGCCGTCAATCGCAAAATACTCTTCGCCAAGATTTAATTCTTTCATCTTTTTGTGAATATATTTTGCGTGCAGTCTGCGGAAACGGTTTTCAAGAATATCACGGAACGGCTTGAGCCATTTT
>DYLR01000024.1 GCA_020721975.1 Blastopirellula marina
TAACCAATTTTCAATAATCAAACAACCGTTTCGCAAAAATGTTGGTTATTGAATTTTAGATTTTGGATTTTGAATTTGTTTCGGATTTCGAGTTTCGGATTTTAAAGAATCCCGCGAATAAATCGCGGGGCTAACTATACCTTATACCCTAAGGATTTTTATGCCCATGACTATAACTGAAAAGATTCTTGCAAATGCATCAGGCAAAAAGAGCGTTTCGCCGGGCGAGCTGGTTGACGCAAATATCGACGTGATAATGTGCCACGACGTAACGACTCCGCCGGCAATATCAATGCTCAAGGAACACGGCATAGACCGCGTATTCGACCCGAATAAAATAGTCGTAACGCCGGACCATTTTCAGCCCGCAAAAGATATCAAATCCGCCGAGCTGCACAAGCGACTTGACGCATGGGCAAAGGAAAAGGGTCTGAAATATTATTACAAGCTCGGCAGGGCGGGCGTTTGTCATGCGCTTCTGCCCGAACAGGGACACATCAGGCCGGGCGAAGTAATCGTTGGCGGCGACAGCCATACATGCACTTACGGCGCATTTGCGGCGTTCAGCACAGGCATAGGCTCGACAGACCTTGCCGCGGCAATTGCAACCGGCAGGCTGTGGTTTCGAGTTCCCGAATCGATAAAATTTGTGCTTAACGGCTCACTGCCGCGAGGCGTTTACAGCAAAGATGTAATTCTCGAGGCGATAAGAATCATCGGCGTTGACGGTGCGCTTTATCGCGCGATGGAATTCGTCGGTACTGCTCTTAAAAATATGAGCATGGAAGCCCGAATGACCATTACCAATATGGCCATCGAGGCGGGCGGCAAAAACGGCATCATAGGTTATGACGAGGCCACAAAGGAATACCTCGATAAACATCTGCGCGACCTGAAGGATTATCGTGTCTTTTCATCAGACCCGGACGCGGCTTATGTGCAGACAATAGAAATCGACTGTTCAAAACTTGAGCCGATGGTGGCGTTTCCGCACCTGCCAAGCAATGGCAAAAAAATAGGTGAATGTGCCGGCATTGAAATGCACCAGGCTTATATCGGAAGCTGCACCAACGGCAGAATCGAGGATATGCGGGTGGCGGCAAGAATCATAAAAGGCAGACAGCTTGCCATCAGAACGATAATCGTGCCTGCCACGCCGCTGATATGGAAACAGTGCAAGGATGAAGGCCTGTTTGAAACATTCTATGATGCAGGCTGCGTAATTGCAGCTCCCACGTGCGGGGCGTGTTTAGGCGGATTTATGGGAATACTTGCTGAAGGCGAACGCTGCATCAGCACGACAAACAGAAACTTTGTCGGCAGAATGGGACATCCAAAGAGCGAAGTGTATTTAGCAAGCCCGGCAACAGCCGCGGCAAGCGCAATCGAAGGAGTCCTGGCCGACCCGAGGAAGTACTTGTAAAAAATCCGAAATCTGAAGCTCGAAATCCGAAACAAATTCAAATGACAGAAGAAAAAGTTCAAAACGATATGACCTCGAAGACAGAACATTTGAATTTGCAAAAGCCGTCAGAATCTTTGTTAATAAACTAAACAGCAGAATATGCAATATTGAAGACGGCAGACAGTTAATCAGGGCTTCGGGTTCGGTTGGTGCAAATTATATTATATTGAAGCAAATGAATCGATAAGTAAAAAAGACTTTATAATGAGAGTTAAAATATGCCGCAAGGAGGCCAAGGAGTGCCGATATTGGTTGAGACTGCTGGAAACAGATGATAATATGGATATAAGTAAGGAAAGACAGGATTTATCAAACGAGGCAACTGAATTGACGAACATTTTCGGGGCCATATTGCGAAAGGCAGAAAGCAAAGAGTTGAAACATCAGGTTTTGGAGATTTAGGTTTTGATTATTCGAATTTGTTTTGGATTTCGAACTTCGGATTTCGGATTTTAAGGAATAGAAGATGCCCAAAGCACATGTTTATAAAAGAGACCATATAAATACCGACGAGATAATCCCTGCTCGCTATCTTAATACCGACAATGTGGTCGAGCTTGCGAAACACTGTATGGAAGACCTCGACGCAGGGTTTGTCAAAAAATGCAAAGCCGGCGATGTTATCGTGGCCGGGGCGGATTTCGGATGCGGCTCAAGCAGGGAACACGCTGTCTGGGCGCTTCAGGGCGCGAAGGTCGCGGCGGTAATCGCACAGAGTTTCGCGCGTATATTTTACCGCAACTGCATCAACTGCGGCTTTTATCCGATTGAGCTGCCGGATGCGCCGAACCTGTTCAAGACCGGCGACGAAATTGAAATCGACTATGAAAAAGGCCTGATAAACAATAAAACACAGGGCACAACGATTCAGTTCAAGCCTCTGCCGGACTTCGCTATTGCAATTATCAAAGACGGCGGCTTGCTGGAACACATAAAGAAGTCCTGAAAAATTTTAGATTTTAGACTTTGGATTTTGGATTTGTTTCGGATTTATTAATTAAGCACATTTATTAAGGTATCAAAGATTAAGGGAACAATATGGCAAAGAAAACCGCACAAGCAAAGAAAACCGCTAATACCTACAACATCGCCGTGATAGGCGGCGACGGCACCGGGCCGGAAGTAACCGCCGAGGCGGTAAAAGTATTAAAAGCTGCTGCCGACAAATTCGGCTTCAAGGTCAATCTGACCGATTTCGACTACGGCGGCGAAAGATATATGAGAACCGGCGAGGTCCTTCCGCCCAAGGCCACCGACGAGCTTCGCAAATTCGATGCAATTCTGCTCGGAGCAATCGGACACCCGGATGTAGCGCCAGGCATTCTCGAAAAAGGCATTCTGCTGAAAATCCGCTTCGACCTCGACCAGTATATCAATCTGCGGCCTGTGAAACTCTATCCCGGCGTTGAATGTCCTCTGAAAGACAAAGGCCCTGAACACATCAATTATGTCGTGGTGCGTGAGAATTCCGGAGATGCATATACCGGCACTGGCGGCATTACAATGAAAGGCACGCCCAATGAAGTTGCGGTGCAGTCCGCCGTTTATACGCGATTTCAGGTTGACCGCTGTTTGAAATTCGCATTTGAATACGCCCGCAAATACGGCAAAAAGGCCACCGGCCGCGGCACGGAAAATACCCTTGCCCTTGTCGGCAAGACAAACGTGCTTACTTATATTTACGACCTGTGGGAAAGAGCCTTTCACGAAATGGGACAGCGCGACTACCCGGAAATCCGCAGAGATTATTATCACGTTGACGCAACCTGTATGTGGATGGTCAAGAATCCGGAATGGTTCGATGTGCTTGTAACCGGCAATATGTTCGGCGATATTATTACGGACCTCGGAGCAATGACACAGGGCGGAATGGGCATCGCCGCAGGCGGCAATATCAATCCGCAGGGCGTATCAATGTTCGAGCCGATAGGCGGCAGCGCACCGAAATATACCGGCAAAGGCGTAATCAATCCGCTGGCGGCAATCTGCTCGATGCAGATGATGCTGCAATATCTCGGCGAAGAAAAAGCCGCTGAAAAAATCGAGCAGGCCGTAATGTTTGCAACCGGCAAAAAGCTCAAGAGTTTAGCCGCAGGGAAAATGGGCTATTCAACAAGCCAGGTCGGCGATTTGATTGCGGAAAAAGTAGCGGAATGAATTAGCTGCGAATGTAAATGTTAGCCCCGCGGCCTGTCCGCGGGGTTTGGTTTCTAACAGTGATTTATGGAATGTAAAAAGCAGAAAAATCTCGATAGATGCACATGCACTTATACCTCATGCGGCACACGCGGGACATGCTGCGACTGCCTGCACAGCCATTTATCGCGCAGGGAACTGCCGGGCTGCTGTTTTCCCTCTGCCGCTGAGAAAACTTATGACCGCAGCTTCGAAAATTTTGCAAAAGCGTGGAAACTGTAAGAATTGCGATAAGCATCATTTTGTATACGCAGAATATGATGCGGAATTGCAGATATTGCCCGAGGCTGTCCTTGTGCCGGTTTGCAATCAGGTTTGCCGGCAGATTTGAGCTGTGAGAAATAAGGATACCGCCTTCGTCGCAGGTTGATTTATTGAGTTTTTCGCTTATAGTTAATAACCGCAGAACAAACATTCTCCGCGGCTTTGAAATTTATTTCAGGCGCCGCTATCGCTTTTGAAGCAGGCAGCTCTTTTATAAAAAACTTTAGTTTGAGAACTCTTCTTCCGGATACAGCGCCTTACTTATTGCTGTCAAAGCTTAAAAGTCGGTAATACATACAAAACCAAACGAAAGTATAACTTATAGTATTTAGGAATGATTAGCAGTAAGTTAAATTGAAATTATTTTTTCACTGATACGGCAATAGATTTGTAACATTTCCCCGCAGCGATTTGAGACATCGGCAATTATATGTTAAAACGTGGCGCTGATGCTTATCCCAAGCTCAATACCTTTGCGATAAGACGTTTTAGTAACATCGCTGCCGATATAGTCGGAACGATAAACGCTTTCTATCCTGGGATTAAGCAGGTTTTTAACCTGGAATTTCAAATTCCAGGTTTTCCAGAATTTTTGCGACAGACCCAGGTTAAGAGTGCCGTATTCCGTTTCATATACATCAGGTATAAACTTGCCGTTTGACTGACCGGCGCCTGCGACAAGCATATCGCCTCTGACGGTATAAAAGAAGCTTAACTGCGTCTTAGGCGTTATATCATAATTCAAAAAAATGTTATAGAGATGTTCCGGTGCGTTCATCATATTGCGTGTTTTGATGGGAAATCCCATTTCCTCAAAAATTGAAATTTCATTTTTGGGCAATAGTACTTCAGAGTTAATAAGCGTCAGATTGCCGCCCAAAGTAAATGCTTCCAGACTTTTCCACAAATGCCCCAGGTTCTGTCGAACTTCAAATTCGTATCCATTAATGGTTCCCCTGGGATAATTAACAGGAGTCGTGAATGAAAAATCCGTTATACCCTGTATGTATTCTATGGGATTGGTTATATTTTTACGAAAATATGAAACGGAAAACAGCCCGCCGTCATAAGGAGTGTAATCAAGCCGCAGGTCATAATTTTCCAATGCGCTCATCTGCAGTTCGGGATTTCCTATGAATACATCTCCGCCAAGATACTCCTGTTGAGGTGCAGCCGAAAGTTCCTTGAATGTCTGTCTTGCTATTGTTTCGCTGTATGTGCCCCGTAAAGTAAGTTTTTTCTTGATTGGCTCAAGAACAAAACCAATTGAAGGCAATGCATCCGTTTGCTCGAATTTAACATTAGCCTTGCTTATCTCGTTGCTGTTTATAAACCTGCCGTCATCACCTTTGGTAACTATCCACTCCACATCCTCTTCCGGAAATGTATCTATGCTTAATTCGGTTTTTTCATAACGATACCCGCCAATCCATTTCAGGTATGAAGTAAGCGGCAAATCAACCATAAAATACGAAGCTGAAATATCCTGCCGGCCGTCATAATCCATATCAATATCGAGAGCTTTTATCTTTGCGCTCTGCAAATTCATATAATCGCCTTTATAATAATCCCTTGCCCAACTGTCGTTAAGCCAGTCTCCTGTATGGTCAATAGAGCCGGACTGGGCATTGCCGTAAGAATCCTGGTCAAATGTTCGTGAAAGCGATTCTTTGAACAGTCCGAATTTTACATAACCCTCGTCCCCGCTCCACTGTTCAAACGGCAGCTTCCAGTTGAGGGCATATTGGTCGGACACCTCCCCAATTTGTTTCCATACACGGAAAAAATTGCCATAATTAATATTGGACCCGTCAACAAACTGATTATACACAGGGTCTTCGATTTTTGGCGGAATCTCATCCCAATACGGACCGGCCGGCGTACCAGGCACATAATAAGGCGGCGTCCATCTTGAATTGAACATCCGTTTGTCGGGTTGATTAAGCCCGGCAAAACTTCGGGAAATCTTCCAGTCGAACTCGGGGGGAAGAGTTTTTATAAAATTTCCAACAGATATATCTGGAATCAGAGATATTTCATGCTTGCCGCCAAACTGCATTGTTTCAGTGGTGCGCTCTGTGTAAGTCAGAGTCTGCGAGCGAAGATAAGGAGCAACGCCTCTGCCGGAGTTAGATGCATTACCCGGGTGACATGGGTCGTCGGGACTGTAACCGTTGGGGAAATATGCCTCCTTACCACGGGTATCTTCTGCAATCCTCACGGAATCCTCTGCATCATGTGTGTACATATAAATAAAGGAAAGCGAATGCTCATCAGTCTCCAGGCCTACAGAGCCAAAAGCCCCTTCCTGCACCTGCTGACTTGACTTGATAACATCAAATAGTGAGGTTGTTGAAAATTCTTCCGTCAACAGCCCGGCTTCATCAGGGTTATCCGGATTCCAGGATGGATGATTAACAGGAAACCCGCCCTTGCTGTATTGAGGAACCATCGGTTCGCCCGGCTTTTCCACCCAGTATTTGTCATCAATTCCATTCTCATAATGTGAACTATCACGATTGTAAAAAAAACTGCCTAAACCGCCTATTCTCACATCGTCTGATAATTGATATTTATCGCCAAAAGTAACTGAATATTTACGGTCAATAGGACCATTGGTTGACATTGTGTCTATTGCCCCATCGGAAATTGTTGAACCCGGACTGTCAACATCACGAAAACCAAATAAATCCAAACCTCCGCCTTTATAAGTACGGAAATTATCATTGCCGGCCACCTGTGTATTGCCGCTGATTCCGCTTTCAAGTTTTAATATTCTTTTATCCGGGATGCCTTTAAGTATTATATTCACAGCTCCGCCAGATGCATCACCCTGCTGATCAGGCGTAAAGGTTTTGCTTACCTGAATGCTTTCTATAACTGCTGAAGGAAACTGGTCTAACTGCACTGCGCGCTTATCGGTATCTGCCGTAGGCAGTCGCACCCCGTTCATCTGCGAATTGACATATCTGTCCGGCAGGCCGCGAACAACCGCATATTTGCCATCCTGTACTGTTGCACCTGCTACCAGTCTTAAAGCGCCGGCTGCATCAGAAGCTCCCGCCTGGCTCATGAGTTCGGCGCCTACCGAATCCATCAATGCAGGGCTTTCCACGCGAAGCTCGAGCAGCGCCGCCTCTGTACCCGTACCAATCTGAACATCCTGAACAACAAACTCCTCCATTTCCGTGAATTCGCCGCTAAGCCGGGCGTCAACTTCCGTCATTTTTCCTGCCGAAACAACCACGTTTGTTTTTACCTGGCGGGTGTAGCCGTCCTTTGAAAACACAAGCGTATAAGTTCCGGGTTCTACCTGGCCGAAGACAAAATTTCCCTCGTCTGTTGCAATGATTTTTTCCCCTGTTTCAGCAATCAAAATCTGTGCAGCAGCCAGCGGAGCGTCAAAATCGGCGTCATATACCACGCCGCGGATGCTGCCTGCCTGTTCCGCTGAAACCGTCGAAACAAGCAAAAAAACAAGCAAAATAAAAATTCCGCAGCATGACTGCTTTATTACCATGGCTGTCCCAATCCCCCACTAATCTGACGAATCCTCGCCCAAAGCTCAGCGTCTGGTTCCACGGCATACAAAGCCATAGAACAACATGTGGCGGATAGATCCTCGGCACGTGGTCTGGAATTGGGATTTTCAACACCCTCTTCAACTGCTCTTTTATAAATCGACAGCGACGCCCTTGTATCACCCATCACTTGATATGTCCGGCCAATGGAACGAAGTGCCTGTGCTCTGTATATATTCACAATCTCACTTTTTTGGTTATCAAAAAGAGCAACAGCCGCATCGATATCGCTTCGGGCCTTTTCGGTATCGCCGGCACGAAAACGTTTTTCTCCCAATTTTGACATAAACTTGATTCGATGTTCTAAACGCCATTTGCTGCCGTCAAGAAGAAGCTGTGCTTCATTAATTAACTCAAGAGCCTTGTTCGGGTCCGAATGTTCCACAGCGGAATCGGCCATATCTGAAAGCAGTTCTATTCGGGCAGATACCGGTATTTTGCGCCAGTTTGTTTTAATTTTTTCCTCTGTCAGCGAACGCCGGTTTGGGTCATCATAAAAACGGTCAAAAAGCCGGGCGTAAATTTGAAATGATAACTCTATCATCTCGTAAACGCCTGTTTCTATTAAACCTTCAAGAGATTTTATTTGCCCCTCGAAGGAAGTTTCAGCGCCAACTTTTGCCTCGGCTCCGGCAATATCAGGATTATTGATATCCGCCAGAGCTTTATAAGACTTGTCGGCGCGAACGGTTTGTCCAAGCTTATTTTGTGTTTTAACAATCACTGCCCTGATGCGATTATTGCGCCATTGCAGGCCGTGATCCTCACCGGCGATTTGCTCGGCCAGTTTCAGGTAGTGGCGAGCCTGTTTTTTGCAATCGGAATTTGCATAGTAATAAGCAAGATTTGCATAACATAAACCGCCTCGCCAATCCTCAATTTTTTCAATATACGTTGCGGCCAGTGCGGGCTGGTCAAGCTCTAAACATGTATCTACAACAGCCTGTTGAGCTTTTGACCGGCTCTTAATATGCGGTTTAACCGGAATTGCCGAAGCTGTTGCAAATGCCACATCGAGCAGTTCCTTTTGAAAAGCAGCAATCGGTTTATTACACCGGACAGCTTTTTCGTTTTCACAGCCGCAGGTAACTAAAAAAATAACAGCAACTAACGGCAAAAAATACGGTTTGAATGTTCTTGCTTTGAAATTCATTTTTTTACCATAAAAGAAATCTGATGGCAGCAACTCAACCGCTGCCATCAGATAATCATTTAGACTTTTTTGTAACTTCTAAATTGAGACCGAACTGATTACATAAGCCAGCCGTTGGCGAAATCTGCAAAATCTCTCATATCTGTATCGCCGTCGCCGTCAAAATCGGTCTTATCACATTCCTGGCCGGAAATTAACATTCCATAAGCATCCACAGCCGACCAGCTTTCGAGCCAGTTATCGCATGTGTTGAAACCGCCGCGGAAATTCGACGACGTGAAGCATTCACAATCCGGCGTCTGATTGACGCTGTGTACTGCATCATTAGCAGCACACGGATTAATGCTGATTACAGGAAGCATTGTTTTGCCGCCTTTTACTACTGCCGAACCACGCGTAATGGCCTGAATTGGAAGACTTGATGCGGTTACATTATTGTTTGCCGGGTTGCGTACACCGCGGGCATCCGCCTCGGTATAAGCTGCAGCATTCACATTGTTGTAAAATACGCTATCCTTTATGCAGGCAAGATTTGCATCAGCCGGGCAGCACATATACTGTGCATAGATTGCACTTAAATCTTCACCACAGAGGTTGATGCCGGACTGAGCCATACCAATCCATTGATTGTAAGAGGTTTTCCATGTATCTGCCCAGCTTAAGGTGCCGTTGTAGCCGTAACCGTTAGCGCCGTCACCATCTGTGTTGTCGAAGGCGACAAGTTTTTCGCCCAGGTCCATCCAGATACAGTTGGTGTACTGAACACGGGCATTATCACGCCATGCTGTTCCGTGATCGCCACCATTACCGCCGCTTTGCCAGGGTTGACCAATTATGGTATAGTTGGATACTGCGGCTGTTGTTACAGGCTGTGCGTCTGAATCTTCTGCACCATCGGTTTCGATGCAGTTATCGCCAACGCCTGAACCCTGGCTGGCATTTATACTGTAGCCCTGAACAATCAGGCCGTACTTGGTGCTGCCGCGCCAGCCCTCGTCAACGTCAAAGCTGTCGTCGCCGACGTTCCAGATATTGATGTGTGACAGGCAAACAGTGCCGCCCCAGATTTCAATACCGTCATCGACGTTGTTCATGATTTCAACGTGGTCGATTTCGGTGTTGCGGCCGATACCGCCGAGAGACAAACCGTTAAGCTCATTTGCAAGACCAACCACTTTGCCGCCGTAACGAATTGACAGATAGTGAATTTCACCGCTGTCATCGTCGTCATTGTCGCCGCCATACATGCCATTGACTGGATCGGTCAGACCTTCCATTTGCTTTTGATTGGTTCCATCCGGGCATTTTGTGTTGGTTCCCACCGGAACACCGCCATAATGAGAAGCGGAAATCAGTGCGTCGCCCATGATTGTAAGGTTGCCCCACTCATTGCATCCTTCGCGCCAGACACCGGATTTGGGATCGCCCATTCCGATAATTTCAACAACAGTGTTATTTGGGTCGCCGCGTCTTACACTGCTGCCCGCCCATGTTGCTACGTCTTCTGCGGAAGTCATAATGACAGGCTCGCATTTTGTGCCATTGACAAAAATCTGAGCGCCGCGGCAAACAGCCAGACTGCCCTGATCGGCAACATAGCTTGCAACAACCACGCCGGCGTCGATAGTCAGCGTTGCGCCCGGCAGAACATATATCTGCTGCTTAAGATGATAAGGTGAGCCGGTCTTTGTCCAGTGTGCCGACCCGCTAATATTGGCATTCACATTAGTGCCTACCTCTGCAATACTTACATCGGCAATGCTTACTACAATGCCCATAATCGCAATCAATAAAACTGCAAACTTTTTCATGTTATTTGTTTCCTTTCTTTTTGATTTTTCAAAGGTATCGTTCGAAAAACAATTTTTAACCATACTAAATTTAACTATGTGATGTAATCATATTCGTTTAGTTTTTTCCTTGAGAGAACCTCCTTTCTCCTTCATAGGTTTTTTGTTAACATTACCTTCATTCCGCCTCGAACCCTGCGAGCATTGACTTAATACAAAGCAACATCACAAGATTCCCTTCTTCAACTCACTCACATGCTTTTTCTGCTTGTTCACCTTACAGGGTGCATAACAAATGCGCGGCGGAATTGTAAAATTTCTTTGTTAGAAGTCAATTAGACTTGAATTAAAAAAAAGATAATTTTTTTGCATGTTTTATATGCAAATGAAAGATGTTTTTTTCTTTTTCAATTAAATTTTGTTAAATGAAAAAATGGCTTCAATAATTTTTTGAAATTGAAAAATTGTTTGTGTGTACCTTTGAAATCCTGGATTGAAAACTCCAAAATCCAATCATTCAAAATTAAAATCCCGAAATAAACTTTTAACGCTAACTTCGCATATTAAAACCATATCTGTTCATATTTTGTGAAATCACTAAAATCAGCGAGCAAAATGAGCGTTCAATTTCTCCCTTGTCCGATACAAAATTTAGGATGAAATTAAGGTGCAATCTGAAAACAATTGCCATACTTATAATGACCGGTTTTTCTTGCATAATACTGCATTGATGATTATAATAGTACATATTAAGGATTGCATGCGAGCTTTGGATTAGACAGGGAGGCATTCAAGCATTGATTTTGCTGATTACACTTTTCCGGTTTTAAGTCTGTAAAATCAGTGTAATCTATGTTTAAGTTTAATAATAGCACATGTTTGATTGCAGTGACACATGTTTGGATTAAAATATTACAAGTTTGCCCGGGCGTAAATGCTAACAATGAAAAAAATAAACAAAACAGATAGTTCAGGCTCAACGGAATATTTGTCGGAAACTCAGATAAAAAAGCTGTTGCAGTATGTTTCTGATAAGGCAGATATGGCACGACAAACCGGAGCTACAAGGGCGGTCATTGATGAACTAATTATTTATCTATTGACAGAATGCGGGTTGCGTCCTGCGGAATTATGCAATTTGAATATAGAAGATTTGCCCTCAAGCTCATGTGGAAATACTTTAATTGTTAGGGATTCTTCAGGTAAGATAAACAGAGAAATTGAAGTCAGCCCCCAAGCAGCTCAGTGCATGTACAGATTTAAAAATTTATACAGAAAAAGCGCTATGCCCACAGATGCTTTGCTGATAAATGAACAAGGCCGGAGATTCACATATAGAAGCCTGTATAACAAGGTAAAAAATATCGGAGTAAATGCAGGAATCGGAACCCTGTACCCCAATATGTTGCGAGGCGCTTTTATAGTCAGGCTTTTTAATAATGTCAGAGACCTGCGGCTGGTTCAGCAGCAGGCCGGTCACGCAAGCTACAAAACCACCGCCTTGTATGTGAAAAGCAGTTTAAAAAATAAACAGAAGCAACAAACAACAGAAAGAACAAATACTGTGCGTCCGAAAACTGCTGAAGAATTTAATTCCAGGCAGGATGCCGGCAAATGCGATGCGTGCGGCGGGCTGCTAAAAGGAAAAAGTAAAAAAATAGATTCAGGCCAGATTCTCTGTGAGGATTGTTATAAACATTTTCAATAAATCCTCGGAGATTGTTTTATTAATCCATTTATCGATAACTATTTTCATTGACTTGCTATGGCGTGAACGGGTGTCTTTTATTTAAGAAAACAATATATAATAAAAAAAAGAAGGATGGGTAATCAGTGATTTTGTGTCCCTCATGTAATTGTGAAAATGACGACAATTCCGGCACATGTGTAAAATGTAATAAGCCCCTGTTGCAGTATCACAGTTTATGTTCTATGCCTATGCTTGGCGGCAGCAGTCGGGGACAAGTGCTGAATATGCGATATGTCATCGAGGAGCAACTCGGCCAGGACAGCGCCGGCTGCACCTATAAAGCGGAAGATGTCATAGAGAATGTCCGGGTTCTTATCAGGGCATTGCCGTCGTCGATATTGTTGGATTCCGGACAGATTGAGAATCTAAAACTGGCAACGAAACTATTAGCAACATTATCGCACGCGAATGTAAATGGTCTGAAGGCATTTGAGGTAAGCGGGAAACTTCGATATTTCGTTTATGAATTTTCGGAACAGCACAAACAGCCAGACCCCGAGATAGTTGAACAGCTTGAATCAAAAATAGCTGAACAGCAGGCAAAATTTGCCGCGGCTTCAGCTTATGCCGACAGAAATATAAAAGCACTGCTGCAGGAAAATCAGAACTTGCTGAATCTAAACAAAGAGCAGGAAAAAGAACTGGAAAACTTAAGGACGGATTTGTATCATCAGGAGCAAAAATACACATCGCAGCTGCATCAGGCACAGGAGAGGATAAAAGCTGAAATGCTTGCCAAAGCTCATATAGAGCAGCGGTGCACGGATTACAAACTGGCAATCGAAGGACTTGAAGAAAAAACAACACAGCAGGAAAACAGATTCAATTCGATGCTGGAAGAAGTTAAGCAGCAGCTTGCCGCAGAAACACTGATTAGAAAACAATTTGAGGACAAACAGGTTTTTTATAAGAATGAAGTAGAGAATCTAAAGGCCAGGCTGGATGCAGAACAGCAAAAGCATACAAAATCGTTAAGACAAATTACCGAAGAATTCAGAAAAGAGCGGGCCGGTTATCAGCAGACAGTTGAGCAGCTTAAATTAAGTATATTGGAACAGCAATCAAAATTATCTGCCGTTTTAGCTGATTCTGACAGAAAGACAGATGCCCTGCTGCGGGAAAAACAAGAAATATTAAATCTGAGCATAGAGCGGGAAAAGGAACTTGAAAAACTCAGGATGCAGATAGCCGTGGAGCAGCAAAAACACGCAGATATGCTGAACCAGGCGGATTCGAAAATTAACATAATTTCTTCCGCACTGATTCAGGCGGATGAAAAAACGCTGAAAATGGCCGCAGAAAGGGAAAGAGCAATTCTGCAGAGCGTGGAGCATAAAGAAGCTTTGGAGAAAGCGCAGTGGAAAATCGAGGCATTGTCAAGGGAAATACAAAAACTTTCGCAGAAAAAGAAGGAAATAAAAAAAACTGAACCTGCGGCAGGTACTGCGACAAGATTTAAAATTCCGGTTGCAGCTTTTATTCTGATTTTAATATCGGGGATTATATGTGGAATAGGAGCAGGTTATTTATACATAAACTCTGAAAGGATATACAAAAATCTGGCTGGGCTGTGGATACAAACTCCGGCACAGGCTGATTTGCAGCAATCTTCAAAATCAGCCGATGCTCAGAATATCAATGATGAAATTGAGCGGCTGGAAAATGCCGCCAATGCAGGCGACAGCAATGCTGTATTCGATCTTGGGCTTTTATACTATGCCGGAAAAGGGGTGGAGAAAAATTATAATAGAGCCATTGAGCTTTTTGTAAAATCGGCAAAGGCGGGCAACTGCATGGCTATGTATAACGTTGGCAGAATGTATCAGCAGGGCGACGGTGTTGACGCAAATGCTGCCGAGGCACTGCAATGGTATGAAAAGGCGGCACAGGGAGGATTAACCCGTGCGATGAACCAGTTGGCGCAAATGTATTATTTCGGCGACCTTGTAAAACAGGATTTTAAAAAGGCTGCCGAGTACTATGAGCGTTCTGCAAAAAAAGAAGATTTGAAGGCGATGTATAATCTGGCAGTATTATATAATTCAGGGGTCGGGGTTGAAAAAGACATTCGTAAATCGGCGCTATGGTTTATCAAAGCCGCCAGAAAAGGCGACGCTGATTCTATGTATCAGCTTGGATCAATGTTTGAAAATGGCAGCGGTATTGAAAAAGACCCTGAAAAAGCAGTCTATTGGTATCAGTCGGCTGCCGATGCAGGCCATGAAGCTGCAAAACAACAACTTCTAAAGCCTTGCAGGAGTCAGTATACTGATCCCAACTGAAAATTCCTGATTTTTTTATCGGTGTAATGATACATGTCTTTATGCCAATCGTTGGTGAGCGTTGTCGAAAGACGCATAGAAGAACTGCCGGCGTGGATTGAAGCCAATACATCCCTGTAGCCGGCTGCAATAGAGCGGGTTATTAGGATAGGCTCTAAATGTTTATCGTCCGTATTTGGTATTTGGTATTTTATTTACATTACTCGCCTTTGACGATTTCGATATGTTTTTTCCACTTGTTATCGTCGGTATCGGTAAAATCCGCACGGAAATGCACGCCGCGGGATTCGGTTCGTTTCTCCGCAGCCAAAGCCATTAAAAATGCAACAAGCAGCATGTTCTGGCACTCCCAGCCGGCAGGCTTGTCGAAAACCTTGTCGGCTACATATCGCTGCCAGAAATGAATAATTTCCTGTGCTTCAGCAAGCGGTTTTGCGGTGCGTGTAATGCCAACATTTCGCCACATAAGAGAACGCAGAGAATTCAGCACGTCTGCCGTATCGAGTCTGCTGCGGTCGGAAATTGGTATTGGAATTTTCATTCTCGGATATTTTCTTATTGCAAGTTCTGTTTTTGCCGCCTGTTCGCCTGCAAGTTCGCCGGTTATCTGTCCGAAGACAAGACCTTCAAGCAGTGAATTACTTCCGAGCCGGTTGGCTCCGTGCAGGCCGGTGGATGCGACCTCGCCGCAGGCATAAAGATTTTTAATGCTGGTTCTGCCTTTGGAATCGGTCTTTACGCCGCCTATCATATAATGAGCGCTGGGTCTGACGGGAATCAAATCTTTGCTTACGTCAATATCAAAACTGCTGCAAAGTTCGCTTATCAGCGGAAATCGCTTTGAAAAATGCGACTTGTCAAAATGCCTTATATCAAGATAAACATGCGTGGAATTGGTTTTCAGCATTTGCGATAATATCGCCCTGCTGACGACGTCCCGGGGGGCAAGTTCCGCGTCGGCGTGATAGTCTTTCATAAAAGCGCGGCCGGCATTATCGCGGAGAATAGCGCCTTCTCCGCGAAGCGTTTCAGTAATCAATGCCCTGCTTGCGCCGGCAATATACAGCGTGGTCGGATGAAACTGCATAAATTCCATATCGCGCAGAACTGCTCCTGCGCGAAAGGCCATTGCAAGTCCGTCGGCTGTGGCAATCGGCTGGTTCGTGGTCTCACGATAAAGTCTGCCCGCTCCGCCGCTGGATAAAATCGTATTTTGCGCCCAGATTATCTGCAGATGTCCCCCTCCGTTACAGCCCAAAACTCCGAGACAATTGTTTTCATCGCCCGTTATCAAATCGATGGCGTAAAATTTTTCAATAATATGCACCTCCGGCATACTTCGCACTTTGCGTACAAGGGCTTTGCAAATTGCCATACCGGTGCTGTCGCCGTGGGCATGCGCCACGCGGGCGTGGCTGTGGCCGCCTTCAAGCGTAATATCTATTTTGCCGTCAATTGTGTCAAACTCCGTACCCCAGTTAAGAAGCTGGCGTATCAGTTCCGGCCCCTTGCGAACGACCTGCCTGACAATTTCAACGTTGTTTAAGCCGCAGCCGGTTTTGATTGTATCGCTGCAATGTGATTCAAAATCATCCTCATCGCCGAGTACCGATGCGATTCCGCCCTGTGCATTCCACGAATTGGATTGTTCTATGCCGTCCTTGCAGACGATTGTTACAGAACTTTTTGAACCTGCCTCAATAGCCGCACGCAGACCGGCGATGCCTGCCCCAATTATCAGCACATCAGTGAACAACTGCTGTGTTGACGAAGTATCGACAGGCACAAGGTATCTGTGAAATTCAGATTGTCGTATTTTTAATGCCAACATAAAATTTATTATTTCCTATTTTTCGCTATTGCAACCCAGTCAACCGCACTAACTGCCTGAAGCACGGCTTCGCCAAGCATCCCCTGTTTAATATCTGTTTGCTCGTCCTTAGGCACAATTGCCAGCACGCGGGTCTTGCCGAACTGTTCTATAATCCCCGGATTGGTCCGCTGGACAATATTGTCGTTTAATTCATCATAACCGTTTATCACCACGCCGGCAAGATTCAATCCGGCCGAATGTATCGCTTCTATTGTCAGAAGCGTATGATTTATCGTTCCCAGGCCGGCCCGCGCAACAATAATAATCGGCATCGCAAAAGCCTGTGCCAGGGTTAAAACATCAACATTGCCGGTTATCGGGACTTTGATTCCGCCAATGCCCTCGACAATTACGACATCGCTTTTTGAGCAGATATGCTCATAAGCCCTGCAGGCCGGTTCAAAATCAACAGGACGTTTTTCGACTTCAGCACAAAGAATTGCCGCTGCGGGCAATTCATAAGATATCGGGTTAATATCGGCAAGGTCTAATGCCCCGTCGCAGCATTTTGACAAAAATTCCGCGTCTTCGCTTATCAACAGACCGCGTTCTTTTCGACAGCCGGTGGCGATGGGCTTAAATACGCCGACTTTAATACCCTGTTCCCTGAGAATCTGCGCAATGGCCCCGCTGACGACCGTTTTGCCTGTGTTCGTATCCGTAGCGGTTACAAAAATGCCCGGATGTCTGATAAATTGTGGTTCATTCATCGGTAATAAAAATAACGGCAAAAAAAGATTAATGTACCCCCTGCAACTGCCAGATGGCAATTGCAAACCTGTCCCTAAACCACCCATTCAAAGCCGTTAACCGGGCGGCAAATGCCCGCTGACATCGTCGTCCGGCTCGTCCAGTTCAACCGGCTTATACCCCGGCTGTTTGGACTTTTCAACCTCCTGCTTGAAAGCCTCAATAATTTTGTCCTGGATCTTCTGGCGGCACAGGGCGTTAATAGGATGAGCGATATCGGCGTGCAGTTTCATTCTGCCTTTCTGGTCGGCATGGACACGCTCGTCATTGAGTTTTGCCCCGCAGCTATTGCAAAAATTTGAGCGAAGATGATTTTTACCGCCGCAGCGCGGGCAATGATCGCTCATTTTGCGGGAAGGCATGGCTACAAAATAGCTGTTTGAGCCCTCAATGATCTTGATGTCGCGGACTACAAACTCATTGTCGAGCGTCATCGAACAAAACGCCTTGAGCCGTTCGTCCTTGTTGCTGACCAACTTGACCCGAACTTCTGTGATTTGCATATACCTGCCTCGTGAAATAACTACCAATGATTGCTGTAAACTATTTCACATACACAGCCGCACGATTCTATCGCTGCAAGCTGCGTTTCAGTCGGCAGTTGACTATCAGCAACGCTCACAACACAATACATTACGCTGCCGCTGCCCGTCATACACCACGGAAACAGGCTGGTTTTTTCCAGCCTGACCTTAAATTCCGCAAGATCAGGGCAAACGGCAAAACTGCTTTGCTCCAGCATATTTGCGCACATTTTGGTTATCAAATCAAGCCTGTTTTTTTGTAAAAACGCATTTATTTGCCCACTTATGAGCCGATATTTGGATGTATTATGGCGGTAATTCTCATAAACCTTTTTAGTAGCTACACTTATGGCAGGTATGGCCAGAACAGCCTTAAAATCGAATTTTTTTGAGATTTGCTCAACAATCTCGCCTCTGCCGGTGCAGAATGCCAAAGGACCTGCCAGGAAAAATGCCACATCGCTTCCGAGCTGCCCGGCAATTCGCACAAGTTCGGCATCCGGCAAATTGGTTTTTAGGCAGCGATTCAGAGCCAAAAGTACTGCTGCCGCATCGCTGCTTCCGCCGGCAAGTCCGGCTCCTGCCGGTATGTTTTTGTCAATTGTGATTTGTACGCCGCGTTTTTGGCCGACAGATAGCAAAAACATTTCAGCGGCTTTATACGCCAGATTTTCCGCACCATTTGGTGCAGGATATTTTCCCCGGCAAAAAACCTGAATTTCATTGTCATCAGTTAGTTCGATTTGCAATTCGTCATAAAGGCTTACTTTAGCCATTATGGTTTCCAGCTCGTGATAGCCGTCAGGCCTTTTGCCTGCAACAAGCAGAGAAAGATTCAGCTTTGCCGGTGCGCGAACAACAAGCCCGTTCGGCAAGTCTTCAAACTGCGGTTTGTGAGGACTAATATTGTGCATTTTCCAAAAAAATAACGACTTAATTATACTACGCTATATTGCCTTTAGCTATTGTAATCAAATTTCTTATAATATAAGGAGTTAAATCCGAAATCCGAATATCGAAATCCGAAAAAATATCGAATATTCAAAACTAAAATCTCAAGTTGACTGACTTTTTGACATAGTTTTTATGCGGCTGCGAGCAGCCGCCC
>DYLR01000025.1 GCA_020721975.1 Blastopirellula marina
TATTGCTAAACAGGTTATATAACTTCCCAAATCGTTAATTGCGCTGTAATATTAAAATTTGTCATGAGGTGAAAATATGCAATTTCTGGAATGAAATGACAAATACTCGGTCGGCGTTGAAACAATGGATGCACAGCATAAAAAGTTGTTTCAAATAATCAACGAGTTTCATCAGGCCGCTGAACAACAGCAGCAGGTACATAAGGCTGCCGTTATATGCCTCGACAAACTGGTGGACTATGTGAACATCCACTTCGCCGACGAGGAACAGGTGATGTTTGCCTGTGATTTTCCTCAACCGGATATTCATCAGAAAATGCATCAAAGACTTACAGAAGAAAATGTCTCGCCGAAATGAAATCTCAAAGAAACAGAATGCTAAAGTGCTTTTAATGGATATGTCTATATTCCTGAAAGGCTGGCTCGAAAATCACATTCTCGGTTCCGACAAAAAATACGGCAAGCATATTCAGAATGCGTCAAAAAAATTAGTCGCAGCAAATGAAACACCCGAATAAATCCGAAAAGAAAATTGGGGGATAGGCATTTAACATTGAACATTTAACATTGTTTAGCCGCCGTCGGCACGACGGCGTATTTGTCAGCCCGCAGGCCTGTCTTGCGGGTCAACGCTATAATGTAATCACGACTTAGCACAAATCTGACCCCGACGGCAGGCGTCGGGTCTGACAAGCCCTCTTCGAGCTGTCCGACGTACGATGTACAATGTACACTTGAATCCGTGTTAATGCATAAATCCGCGGCTGAATATCACTGGTGTTAATTCGCGGCCATTAAGAAAATCCGTGTCTGTTTTGCGCAAAATTTAGGTTGAATTCTGCATTGACTGGGATATAATGCTTTTTTGTAGTATTTTCAGGAATTTTAGGTTTTGGGGGCGCTTTTAAAAAGAATTAACAGGAATCGTGAACCGATTGACGATAAAACAATAGGAAGTTTCAGCAAATCCCTAAAACAAGCCAAAACTTCCGGAATTTAGGTAAAAAAACAGCAAAAAAATGGCGTTAATGGCGGGAAATAATAATGGCAGGAATGTTTTACAGTATTGAAGAAACAGCGAAAAAACTCGCTAAAAACGAAGCCGAGATTAAACAGCTCGTCCAGCAGGGCAAATTGCGGGAATTCCGCGACGGTGCAAAACTACTGTTCAAAAAAGACGAAGTTGAAGCTCTCGCTTCTGCACAAAGCAAAGAATCTCCGAAACCCACGGCTGAACAGCCGGATATTGGCGACTCACTATCTCTTGGTGAAGACTCATCCCTCCAGGGAGGCGGACTTGAAGGTTCGTCTTTTCTGCTCAGCGAAGATTCACAGCTAAACGACCAGGATAATTTGACTGTTGATGAAAACCTTGAGCTGCTTGAGGATACAAAACCCGCTGAAAAGCCCAAACCTCAGCAAAAGACCCAGGCTCCGCTCGGCAAAAACGGCAAAACTGAAACAAAAGCAGATTCCGATTTTTCACTTTCTCTCGACGAAACAGGTGAATTGTCATTATCATCGGACAAAGATGCTCAATTGGGTATGGATTTATCCGAGCTTACGAGCAGCGATACGGCAGCGAAAGGCAAAGGAATAAATGTGCTTGGGGATGAAGGCAAGGATTTAGAATTGGCTGCCGACAGTTCGGAAACCAAAGTAATCGAGCCGACCCCTGCAAAATTAGATGAAAAGCCCAGACAAAAGGAAGATGAAGTTAATTTGGATAGTTTCGGCAGCGGTTCAGGCTTATTAGACTTGTCGCTTCAGGCTGATGATACCTCTCTTGGAGCGGTTCTTGATAATATATACCCTGAAAGTGATATGCCCGGCCAGGCCGTTGTTTCAGAAATTCCGGATGCCGGAGAAATTGGCGGCGGAGGTGAAGGTGAAATTCTTCCACCTGCTGTTGCCGAGCCGGGCAGTAGTGAGGAATTGTCCGGTGCTGTGGCAATGCCTGCCGGTGCAGTGGCGATGGCTTTGGAAGTACCGCCGGATACTTCGAGCAATATTTTTGGACTTTTGCTGTTCATCCCGCTTTTGGCAATGATTTTAGGCACAATTATGATTTTAGCAGGGGTTGAATATCTGGATATCAATTTACTGCAACCGTTTAATCAGGGTATGACGGGGTGGTATGTGGCATTTGCCGGTATGGGGCTAACCATTTTGTGGGCAATAGTAGCCTCTTTTGCGGGCAGTACCGGCAGAGTTGCCAAAGAAAAGCCCGAAAAAGCGGCAAAGGTAAAACCTGAAAAGCCGAAGAAGGAAAAACCGCCTAAACAGCCCAAAATCAAAGAGCCAAAAAAGGAAAAACCCAAAAAAGAAAAACCCGCCAAGGCAAAAAAGTAAGCAATTAAAAATTTCACACCTTAAAGGGCCGGTTTTGACGGCCCTTTTTGTTTTGCCTGTTTTTGAAAAGAATCAATTTTTTTCTGGAAATTTCCATTTCTTACAGTTAAAACATTGCTTTGTGTTTGGACAAGGAAGTACAAATATTACTATTCACGAAAGGGTTAGACATGCGTAGCATCAGAATTTTACTGACAGTTGTAAGCATTACAGGCATCGTATTCCTCGGCGGCTGCGAAAACAAAAAGAAAAGCCTGCAACTGCAAAACCGTGCATTGCAGGAGAGAATTGACGACCTGGAAAGCAGGCTCAACGCAAACGCACTTGAGCTTCAGCAGTGCAATTCAAAACTCGGCGCCGCAGAAGAGCTGTGCAGCGCAGATACCGAATCGCTGCGTAAAACAATTGCGGCTCTCGAGCAGGACGCAAAGGACAAGGAAGCTCTGATAGCAAAGATGCAGAGCGAATTGTTAAACGCCCCTGCCGCACTGCCGGTGGAACTCAGCAATAAACTTGAAGACTGGGCAAAGAACAGCGATATGGTAACTTACGAGCCTTCCAGCGGAATGGTCAAGTTCAAGGCGGATTTGCTTTTTGAGCTGGGTTCGGACAGAGTGGCGGTAACGGCGCTGGACAGTCTTAAGAAGCTGGCCGAAATTATGAACTCGCCCGAAGCCCAGGAGTTCGATATGATTATTGCCGGTCATACCGACGATATTCCGATTCTAAAGCCCGATACGCTGGCGATTCATCCCAGCAACTGGCATTTATCGGCACACAGGTCGATTTCCGTCGTGCGCGAACTTGAGAAATATCAGATTGACCCCACAAGAATGAGTGTTCGCGGGTTCAGCGAATATCGTCCGATAGCCGCCAACGCTCCGCAGAAAAAAGGCAACGAAAAGAATCGGCGAGTCGAGATATACATCGTGCCGAAAGGCAAATGAGATATCAGATTTCAGATTTCAGAAGAAAATCTGTGGACTGATGAGATAATTTTATTTTGAGCATGGATGAACGGACGCTGATAATTATCAAGCCCGACGCCGTACAGAGAAGGCTTATCGGACGGATATTTGAACGGCTCGAAAGTAAGGGCTTGAAACTTCCGGCCGCTGCTTTTCGCAATATAACTGCGTCACAGGCCGGATGAAATTTTGGATTATCAGATGTGCGATTGGCGACGGATTGACCCGCAGTAAAATTTTTATGAGAATTTGCAATGGGTAAACGTTCAAGTCAATTTTTTTATATTACCCACGTCGATAACCTTCCTTCAATATTACAGAAGGGAATTTTGTCACACGGCAAAATAGAGTCCGAAAATGTTCCTTACACGCCAATTTATGATAAACAAATTGTAAATCGCAGAAAAGAACGGCCGGTGAACGACAGCAGTAATTTGTGGGACTATGCAAATGTTTTTTTTCGCGCTGATAACGCAATGCTCTATCGTGTTTTGAGAGAAAAATCTGTCAGAGATATAATTATAATAGGAATTAACAAAACTATTTCCAAACAAAAAGGGGTTTTCTTTTCGATTGGTAATGCGGCCAGTCTTCAGTCTGTGCTGATACAAAACACTGACCCGGAACTTGACAAATTTTTTAAGGAAATAAATGCCAGCATTCAGAAGGAATGGTGGACTGATGTTGACGGCTCAAAAAGGAAGATGATGGCGGAATGTCTTTGCCCCGGCTTTATTCCCACGGATTTCATATCGGCGATATATGTAGCAAGCCCGGATATGGTAAAAGACATTCAAAAAACCGTCGGTAATAGAATCCCTGTTATTCCGGAACCCCTGATGTTTTTTAGGCCTTCCCGGCAAATCCGCCTTAGCTCCAACCTGAGCCTTGCCAAAGGCGATATGTTCTTTTCAGAAATGCAGACCCTCACCATAAGCGTTAATTGCGTCGGCGTTATGGGCAAGGGGCTTGCCTCAAGAGCTAAAGATCAGTTCCCTGATGTGTATGTCGGGTATCAGGCATTATGCCACAATAAAACCCTTCAACCCGGCAAACCTGCCCTTATTAAGCGGGAGATTGCCAGAGACAAAGAATTGGCCGATTCACCCGAAACAATGACCGACCTGAATAGAGAAACATGGTTTCTGCTTTTTCCCACAAAAGACCACTGGAAAAATCCGGCAGATATAAAGGCGATAGAAACAGGGCTTAAATGGATATGCGAAAATTATCAGCAGCAGGGAATCAAATCGCTGGCTGTGCCTGCCCTCGGTTGCGGACTTGGCTGGTTAAGCTGGAGCCAGGTTGGACCGCTGATGTGCAAATACCTGTCGAAATTAACCATAAATACCTGTATATATCTCCCCACAGAAGAAGATACTTCCGATGAACTCCTTACAAAAGAATTTCTGCTCGGAGATTAAATCCGTTGAGCAATGTTCATAAGCAAATTGAGCATTTACGCAGTGAGATTCGCAAACACGACTATCTTTACTACGTTCTCAATGCCCCGCAGATAACCGACAGACAGTACGACAAACTGTTCGCCGAGCTGAAAGAACTTGAAAAGCAGCATCCCGAACTGATTACCCCCGACTCCCCTACTCAGCGGGTAAGCGAAAAGCCGATAGAGGGTTTTGCGGTAGTCAGACACACCACGCCAATGCTCAGCATAGACAACACCTACAGCGCAGATGAACTTCGTGCCTTCGACCAGCGGGTACGCAAAGGCATCGGCTCGTCGCATTACAGTTTTGTCGTGGAGTTGAAAATCGACGGCCTTGCGATATCGCTGCGCTACGAATCCGGCAGACTCGTTCAGGGTGCAACCCGGGGCGACGGCGAAACAGGCGATGATGTTACAAACAACGTGCGAACAATAAAATCCATACCCCTGCTCCTTTGCGATAATCCGCCCGACGTGCTGGAAGTCCGCGGCGAGGTCTATATGCCCAAAAAAGCCTTTGCGGAACTGAACGAACAAAGGCAGCAGCAGGATTTGCCGCTGTTTGCCAATCCGCGAAACGCCGCGGCAGGTTCGCTGAAACTGCTCGATGCAAACATTACCGCAACGCGCAAACTGGCATTTTTTGCCTATGAGCTGGGCGAGGCGAGCAATGAAATAAGTTCGAGCCATTTTGAAACGCTGCAAAAATTAAAAACTTTTGGATTGCCCGTCAATCCTCATTCTGCCCGTGCAGAAGATATCGACGAGGTTATTAAAATATGCGGCCAGTGGGAAAAAAAACGATACGACCTTGAATATCAGATTGACGGAATGGTCATCAAGATTGACAGGCCGGCACAAAGAGAAATTTTAGGTTATACCGGCCGTTCGCCTAAATGGTGCATTTCGTACAAATTTGCCGCAGAACAGGCACGTACAAAAGTATTGAGCATTGATGTGCAGGTCGGCAAAAGCGGAATATTAACTCCTGTGGCAAATCTTGAGCCTGTGCTGCTTGCAGGCACAACGGTAAAACGAGCGTCGCTGCACAATTTCGATGAGATACAAAGGCTCGATGTTCGCGTGGGCGATACGGTGATAATTGAAAAGGCCGGTGAAATAATCCCGCAGGTTGTAGAAGTTGAAACAAAGCAGAGAGATTTGTCCGGCAGCAGGCCTTTCGAGCCGCCTGAACATTGCCCGGTTTGCGGAAGCAGGCCGCAAAAAGACCCCTCCGGCGTTTATATCCGCTGCGTGAATCCCGATTGTCCGGCACAACTGAAAGAACGGCTCAGATATTTTGCAGGGCGAGACCAGATGGATATTGAAAATCTCGGTTCGGCTTTAATTGAACAGCTTGTTGACGGCGGCCTTGTTAAAAACTTCGCCGATTTATACAAACTGACAGCCGGGCAACTGGCAAAGCTTGAAAGAATGGGCATAAAAAGTGCGACTAATGTAATAAAAGGCATAGCCGAGAGTAAAACCCGGCCGGTATCGCGTTTGATTGCGGCACTGGGAATAAGGCACGTCGGCATACAAAATGCGGAAATTTTGGCAGAACATTTCGGGTCGCTTGAAAAACTGATGCAAAGTTCGCTTGAAGAATTGCAGTCGATAGAGCAAATCGGGCCGGTAATGGCTCAAAGCATTTATGAATATTTCAGGAATGAGAAAAATGTTAAAGTGATAAAGGCGCTGATTGACGCCGGACTTAAAACAACCGAACGGAAAAAACTCGACTCCGACAGGCTCGCCGGCAAAACTTTTGTGCTTACCGGCACGCTGCCGAATTATGCCCGCAGTGAAGTTGAAAAAATGATAAAAGCCAACGGCGGAAAAGCGGCGTCTTCGGTGAGCAAAAACACCGATTTTGTAATAGCCGGCGCCGAGGCCGGAAGTAAATTAGAAAAAGCACAGCAGCTTGGAATAAAAATAATTTCCGAAAGTGAATTTCTGAAAATGATAAAATAATCAAATATCAAAAAAACTGAAAGCGTTGTATTATGCAATTTTTGATTTTTGGTATTTGATATATCATCCGGTTGTAAAAAAGATGTATAATCACGAATATTATATGCGGCTGGCCTTGAAACTCGCACGCAGGGGTTTAGGCAGTGTTGAGCCGAATCCCGCCGTAGGCTGCGTTATAGTTAAAGGCGGAAAAATAATCGGCACGGGTTATCATAAAAAATTTGGCGGGCCGCACGCGGAAATAAACGCCCTTGCCGACTGTCGCAGACAGGGCAACAGCCCGGCAGGAGCAACGGTTTATGTTACACTCGAGCCGTGCTGCCATTACGGCAAAACAGGGCCGTGTACCGAGGCTCTGACGGCTGCAAAAGTTGCAAAGGTTATAATTGCAATGAAAGATCCGGCGGCGCATGTCAACGGCAAAGGCATCGCTGAATTGCGCCGGGCAAAGATTAAAACAGAAACAGGAATTTGCAAAAACCAGGCAGAGGAATTGAACAGGCCGTTTGTAAAATTTGCCGCAACCAAAAAGCCCTGGGTTATATTAAAATGGGCGCAGAGTCTTGACGGTTTTATTTCGCGCAGCGACGGCGTTCAGTGGATAAGCAGCGAACAAAGCAGGCTCGACGCAAATAATCTGCGCAAACGCTGCCAGGGCGTGCTGGTGGGCATTGAAACGGTTTTAGCCGACGACCCGCTTTTAACCGCCAGACCCGCAGATTATCGCCTGCGAACAAGAATAGTACTTGACAGCCGGCTTAGAATTCCGCTAAACTGCAAACTGCTGGAAACATTATATTACGGCCGAGTCGTGGTATTTACCTGCACTAAAAATACGAAAAAAAATGAAAAGCTGAAACTTAAAGGCGCAACTGTAATCCAGGTGCCGCAAAAAAAAGGCTGGTGCGATTTGAAAGCTGTTCTGAAAAAACTGGGCAATCTCGGTATTCAGCAGTTGCTCGTAGAAGGCGGAGCAAAAGTGCTTTCGTCGTTTGTGAGCGAAAAATTGTTTGATGAAATTGTAATTTACATAAGCCCTGTGCTGCTCGGCAAAAAAGGAAAGGCAAGACCGGAATTCCCATCTCTGCAAAAACTCTGCAATGTGCGGATTAAAACTATTGGAGATAACATAAAACTTCAGGGATTCAATAACTAAGGAACTCGTGATATGTCAAATGCAAAAGAGTATTATTCAAAAATGCCGGCAATGATGGAGCAGATGAAAAAGGCTGCACCGTCAGTGTTTGACGGATTTTTCGGCATGTTCGGCAAGATAATGGCTGCCGGAGCGTGCAGCGTTAAGGAAAAAGAGCTGATTGCTCTTGGAATTGCGGTACACGCTAAATGTGAGCCTTGCATTTTTGCCCACGTCAAGAAATGTCTGGACACAGGCGCTACAAGAGAGCAAATTATCGAAGCGGCTTCAGTAGCCGTTATGATGGGCGGCGGACCGGGTTTCATGCACATTTCCGCAGTTTTGGACGCACTTGAGGCGTTAGGCAAATAAAAGTCAATAAAATAGATAAAACTTACTATATTGCTGCGCCTTTTTGGCCGAAACTATGATTATCTGGAGTGCGTATAATTATTAGTTTATCGGAGCTTATAAAATATGACCGGCAAAAGCAGTATAGTACATATAACTCACGAGGCAACCGGTAAGATAGGCGGTATAGGGGCTGTTCTGGAGGGACTTTATACCAGTAGAAAATACCTCGATGCCACAGGCAGGCAAATCATAATTGGTCCGCTTTTTCATCGTGACAGCAAAGTCGAAAACAGGCTTGGTCCCGAAGGCGAGGTTTTATATTCATCAATTGATGGAAAAGTGCGCACTCAATATGACGCCGGTTTTCAAGCGATTGAAGACAGATACAACGTGGATATTGTTTACGGCAGAAGGCGGTTTGTGGACAATCGCACAGGCGTTCACAGCGAGCCTGAAGTAATCTTAATAGACATCGGCAGAATCGACGCAGAGCCGGTGAACAAATTCAAAGGCGCACTTTATAACGAATTCGGCATAGCAAGCAATTTATACGAACATTTGTGGGAATATGAGCAGTATATCCGTCTTGCTCCGCCGGCAATCGCGGTGCTGAAGGCAATCGGAGTAGCCGGACGCGACACACACGCCATAATTGTGGCGCATGAATTTATGGGAATGCCTACGGCTCTGGCGGCAATGCTGGACAGCGAAGCAGATTTCAAAACTGTTTTTTATGCACACGAGGTGGCAACCGTCCGCAGAATAGTCGAGGAGCATCCAGGCCATGACACGATGTTCTATAACGTCATGAACAGGGCAAGAAAAGAAGGATTATGGATCAGCGACGTGTTCGGCGACCAGAACGGATATTTCAAACATGTCCTGGTAAGCGCGGCCAGATTCTGCGACAACATCCTTGCAGTCGGGGATTTTGTCTGCAGCGAACTGCGGTGGCTTAGCCCCGAATTCGAATACGCCGACATAGATTTGACTTATAACGGCATACCGGCATATCAAATTGATATTGCCGAAAAAAAAGCCTCGCGCAACAGGCTCATCAGCTATTGTGAAAACATTCTCGGCTATAAACCAGACCATATTTTCACGCATGTAACGCGACTTGTCCGCAGCAAGGGACTCTGGCGGGACCTTGACGTGCTGATGCATATCGACAGGGAATTTCGCACGCTGAATAAAACAGCCGTGATGTTCGTTTTAAGCACCGAAGTAGGACCCAGAAGGCCGGTGGATATCCTGCGAATGGAAAGCCAGTACGACTGGCCTGTGGCACATCGCGAGGGGCTGCCGGACCTCAGCGGCGGAGAAGCGGCATATTATGCGCAGGTACAGGCATTCAACGCCCGCAGCAGAAATATCAAAGTCGTGTTTATCAATCAGTTCGGCTTTACGCGGGAACGCTGCGGCAACAAAATGCCCGCCGACATCGAAACGTCGGACATTCGCAAAGGAACCGATGTGGAATTCGGCCTGAGCGTATATGAGCCTTTTGGCATAGCGCAGCTTGAACCCCTTACTTACGGCGGGATTTGCGTGCCGAGCAATATCTGCGGCTGTGCCGGCTTTGCAAGCACAACCACAAACGGCGAAAACGTCAGAAATATTATCATCGCCAATTATACCGACCTTGACGGCGTAGTTTTCAGAGATATTGACAATCTCACTGCAATCGACGACAAAGTAAGAAAACAGATTGAAGGACACATAAGCAAACAGATTGCGTTGGAAATCTGTGCGAGACTGCCGGCCAACGACAACGACTTTGCAAAAATGACAGAGACCGGCTACGACATCGCCGAACACATGGGCTGGGATACGGTCGTTGAAAATTATATCCTGCCGAGTCTGCGAAAGGCCGCTGAAAAACTACATTGCCACAAAATGAAAGTCAGAATCCCTTAAAAATCTCGCCCTGCGGCGACATAAAAAAGAACATACGCCCGTTATCGCGATTCTTCGCCGCAGACAATCGCTCGTTCAAAGCCGCGGCAATTGCTTTAAGCCTGCCGGCAAGAAGTTTATCCGCCTGCAGCGGGCTTTTTTCAAACCATTTGCAGTGGCCCGATACGGCTTCAAGCCCCCTGCCCTGTATCCAGGAATAAATCGTATCCCCTGAATGGACGGCATCTTCAGGAAAATCCTCTACAGTTACAGGGTCATATTTCGTATCTATCCAGCCGTAATAACTGTTCCAGTGGAATCTGTCAACGAGCAGTGCCGCCTGCCGGTGTATCAAATCCGTGCAATCGGCAACTATTTTATCCCTGATTAAACAAGATTTGATATTATCGCCTTCTATTTTCAGCCGCCTATGAGCTTTTGCAGAAAATGCAAAAGTTCCTGAACTTTTTCAATCCGCATAATATCATTCCAGGTAACCACCACAAACAAGGTCGCCAGCATTGCAACGCCTGCATAAGTTATCGCCTCCTGTATTTTTTCATGCACGGGCGAACCCTTGATTTTTTCTATTATCAGCAGCACAACCAGTCCGCCGTCAAGAATCGGCAGCGGCAGAAAATTCATCACAGACAGACATGCGCTTATAAGCCCCATAAAATACAAAAAGTGCATGAAATTCCTTTGCTCAATTATCTGTGCGCCGGCATTTATCATTCCTATCGGACCCATAAGGTTTTTGGGACTTACGTCCCGCGTAATCAGACTGCGAATGGTCATATAGGTCTGCAAAACAAAATCAATCGTCTTTTTGACTCCCATTGAAATCGCTCCAACAGGGTTTTGTGCCTTATAAATGCGTTTCAAAGGCTCAAGCGGAATATCTGCGGAAATGTCCGGATTGAAACACGCAATATTCCCGTCGGCGGGAATCACGGCCGTTGCCGCAATATTCGACGCTGTGCCGTTTACATCATAGGCAATGGCAATACTCTTGCCGCGATTAGTTTCAATTATTCGCCGGATATCAAAATAATCCGCCACTGTTTCATTATTCACAGCAGTAATTTTTGCCCCCCGCGGAAGCCCCCGGACAGCCGGATTATTAATATCGGCAAGCGCCTTGGCGACTATCGGCTCATCAAGATAAGCCGCCACACCCACGCCGAAACGTGCCAGGCCATCCTTTTCAATTCGAGGCCTTACGGCAGTACAAACAATATTGCCGTCGCGCACAACTTCTATCGGCATATCTTTGCCTGCATATTTCCCCGCAGTTGTGCGGAGTTCGCAGAAGCTGGGCCAGTCAACGTCGCCTGCCTTTTTAATTACATCGCCGTCCCGCAGCACCTCGGCGGTATCACTGTTGATAACTTCGGTAATACGAATCGGTGGAATAACGCCCAGCAGATTCGCCAGGTCGTTCTCGTCGTTAATATCGGGGTTATACTCCACGCCGTATGAAAGATTCACCGGCACATCGAGTATATCCTGCTTATCAGGCTCACTGCCTCGCAGAATTGTAACGTTAACCTGCCGTGCAAAAACGCCTTTCAGCGATTCGGCAATCTGCCAGGCGTATTCTACGGGCTGTGAATTGACCGCGATTATCGTATCGCCTGGTCTTAATCCCATTGCTTCGAGAAAATTCGGTTCGGCAACAGCGGCTATTTTAACAGATACCGGCGGCAATATACCAAAGCCTTTCATACCGGCCTGGGGAATTTTTTTCGCGGCTATGCGGAAATCTTCAACCGACCCGTCCGGATGGCGGACTTTCATCGCCACTTTTTCATCTTTGCCGCTAAGCGCAGCAGCCATTGAAATTGATGTAAAATCCAGGTCCCCCCTGCCGTTGATTTCAATTATTTCATCGCCCGGACGCAGCCCGGCATTTGCCGCCGGAAAATCAGGCAGTACGCCCCCGACTACCGCAGGAGGCATTTCATAGCCCCGCAAAAATATCACAATAAATATAACCATTGCAAGGACAAGATTGCACGCTACGCCCGCCGAGGCCATTACTATCCGTTTCCATATAGCCGCATTCGTGAACGCACGCGGGTCATCGCTTTTTTTGTTGGCTCCGATGTCCTCCTGTCCAAGCGGCTTTACAAACCCGCCCACAGGCACAAGCCTGAGTTGATATTCGGTCTCGCCTTCCCGACCTTTTGCGGCAAAAATAAAATTCAGTTTGCCGAGTTTTTCCGGGTCATCGCCGGCAGATGGAAAATAGTCCGGCAAAAACCGCACCCGAACGCCGGCTGCGGTTTTCTTCAGCCCCAAAACAACCTGGCCCATACCTATGGCAAATGCCTCGACTTTAATACCGAGAAATTTGCAGGCCAAAAAATGCCCAAACTCATGCACAAAAATTACCACGCCTATGCTTGCAAGCATAATCACGGTTCGCAAAAATCCGTCAGGATTCTTAACCGCAAAATAAATAATCACGGCGATAAACGCCAGTAAACTAATTCTTCGTGAATAATACCGTTGTTTTGTACTGTCTGTCGTCATAAATATAAATTCTCCGGTTGTTCGGATTTGATTATTGGTTATTTTATCTGGAAGCCGGGGGCTTTCTTTCATTATATACAAGCTGCGGAGAGCTTAATGAGACTATCGTGTGCGGCGGAACAGAATCCTTAATCCAGACGTTGCCGCCGATTATCGCACCTTTTCCGATTGTAACATCGCCGAGAATCGTTGCTGCGGCGTATATAACAACGTTATCTTCAATAGTGGGGTGTCGTTTTATGCCTTTCAGACTCTGCCCCTTTGCAGGAGCCGTTGCCCCGAGCGTTACACCCTGATACAGCTTGACGTTTTTGCCTATAACCGAAGTCTCGCCGATAACAACGCCTGTGCCGTGGTCTATCATAAACGATTCGCCTATTGTTGCACCCGGGTGAATATCAATGCCCGTTTCGTGATGTGCGTGTTCGCTCATCAGTCGCGGAATCAAAGGCACATTACAAATGTGCAGTTGATGCGCTATGCGATGTATTGTAATCGCGCGCAAACCCGGATATGCCAGCACAATTTCTTCATAAGAATGTGCGGCCGGGTCGCCGTCATAAGCGGCTTTTATATCGGTCTTGAGAACATTGCGAATCGCCGGCAGCCGCTCTATCAGCTGCATCGTTACCTGCTCGGCCATTTCATGACAGTTGCAGCCCGGGCATTCCTTAAGCCGGCATTCGTGCCTCAGCGCACGTTCAATCTGCTCGGAAAGCTCGGTCTGTACCTGGCAGAGCAAATCGCCGATAACAAAACGAACATTGCTGCCTGTAATATGCCTTGTGCCGGTGTAGCCCGGGAAAATAATCTCGATGAGCAGTTCAAGCACATAAAGTATCTTTTCCCTCATCGGCAGATTGACCGTATCAATGAAGTTTATCCCGGCATCGCCGCGATAGGTCTCAAGCAGCTTATCGGCTATTCGGTCTATATTTCTATTTTGTTCATCAGCCAAAACTCACCTCGGCTCTTCAAATCTGTAATCTGCAATCTATAATCTGTAATCTATCCGTCATCTGAAATCATCTTTTAAACATATCGGTCGAGATATATCTTTCGCCTGTATCGCAGATAATGGTGATTATCGTTTTTCCTGCGTTTTGCGGTCTTGCCGCCACCTGCATTGATGCCCATACATTGGCGCCGCTGCTGATGCCCGCGAGGATGCCTTCTTTGGCTGCAAGTTTCTTTGCAGTTTCAATGGCGTCATCATTGGCAACCTGTATTATCTCGTCGATAAGCTCTCTTTTCAATACATCAGGCACAAAACCGGCGCCGATACCCTGAATTTTGTGCGGCCCGGGTTTACCGCCGCTAAGTACCGGCGAATCCTTAGGCTCGACGGCGATTATCTCAATTTTGGGATTCCGCGCCTTGAATACCTCGCCGCAGCCGGTAATTGTACCACCTGTGCCGACGCCTGCGACAAAAATATCAAATTTCCCATCCGTATCTTTCCAGATTTCCTCGGCTGTCGTTTCGCGGTGTATTTTGGGGTTAGCGGGATTCTGGAACTGCTGCGGCATAAATGCCCCCGGAGTATTCTGCACAAGTTCAGTCGCCTTCTGTACAGCGCCGCGCATTCCCGCCGCCGCATCGGTGAGTATAATCTCTGCGCCGAGTATCGCAAGCAAACTTCGCCTCTCAAGGCTCATTGATTCGGGCATCGTCAATATTAGTCGGTATCCGCGGGCTGCGCAGATAAATGCAAGGCCTATGCCTGTATTTCCGCTTGTCGGCTCGATTATAACTGCCCCGCTTTTTAGCAGTCCTTTTTTTTCAGCATCTAAAATCATACTCATGGCAATGCGGTCTTTAACACTGCCGCAGGGATTAAAAGATTCCATTTTCCCTAAAATTACCGCGTTGTTTACAACTGCCATCCTTTGAAGTTTCACCAAAGGCGTATTGCCCACCGTTTCCAAAATACTTTCGTAAATATGAGACATTTTTAACCCTTTCAGATTCAAATCTGATAATCTGTTTTTTTCTTGTTTGATTTAGCTACCAGGTCGCCGAGTGTCTGATTTTTCAAAATCGACTCAAGTGTATCGTGAATCTGTATCCAGACTTGGCGAGTTACGCAATCCGCTACTTTCGAGCAGATATTGGGATTTTCATCAATACAGTCCACAACATCCAGACTTCCTTCAAGTGCTTTGATTATTTCAAGAAGAGTAATCTGTTCTGCCGGTCTCGCCAAAACATATCCGCCGTGCGGCCCGCGAACACTGCGAACAAGCCCGGCAGATTTGAGCATTGCAATAAGCTGCTCAAGATATTTGCTGGAAATATCCTGCTTTTCAGAAATGAGTTTTATCTGAATAGGCCCGCCACCCTGCGACAAAGCAATTTCAACCATTGCCCTCAAACCATATCTTGTTTTAGTCGATAGCCTCATTTTGAAATTTCCTTAAATCCTACTGGAATAGTAGTATATACGAAGAAAAAAGTCAAGCGTTTGTTGAAAAAAAATTTCAAAAAGGATTTTGCGGATTTGAGGCTCTAAAATAAAGATAGGGTTAGTCTGTTATTTCCTCCATTTTTTCACCGGTCCATTTCACATCGCTACCCAGGCCATGTATAGTCTGGCAACCCGTCAGAGTCAAAACGGCTACAATCATCAAAACAACCAGTAAAATCTTTTTCATATTCAGCTCCATTTGCGCTATTAAGTTGCAATTAAAATTCATCTCGAATATGCTTACCGACAATCCATAAACCGGTATGTACTATGATTATATCGACATTTAACGCAAATTCCATCAGAAGCAGGCTTGGAATTATTCTTGAATGGCTCGAAAAAAACAAGCCCGATGTATTGTGCATCCAGGAAACCAAGGTTCAGGACGAGGATTTTCCGTGCGAGCCTATCGAAAAAGCAGGATATTATGTCGTTTTTAGCGGCCAGAAAAGCTATAACGGAGTAGCGGTAATCAGCAGGCACAAACCGGCAAATGTTTCAGCAGGACTGGACAGCGAGCCTAAGGACAAGTCCCGCCTTTTGCGTGTGAAGGTCAAAGGAATTTCTATTGTGAATACTTATGTACCGCAGGGATTTGAGCCGGACAGTGAAAAATTTGATTACAAGCTGGAATGGTTTGACAGGCTGCTGAATTATTTTCAAAAACATTTTGTGCCGGAAGATAATTTGCTGTGGATGGGCGATTTCAACATCGCACCGGAAGCGAAAGACGTTTACGACCCTGTCGGGCTGATGGGAAGTGTTTGTTATCATCCCGCTGTTCAGGAAAAGTTAAAGGCGATAATGAACTGGGGATTTACTGATTGTTTTAGAAAGCACTGCGACCGGGCCGGGCAGTACACTTTTTTTGATTATCGTCTGCCGAACGCTGTTAAAAGGAATCTCGGCTGGCGGCTGGACTTTATTATGGCCACAGAGCCGCTTGCCAGGCGTTGTGTTGAGTGCCGGATTGATATGGAGCCGAGATTAAAGGAAAAACCCAGCGACCACACATTTGTTGTTGCGAAATTCACCGGCAGCAATGCATAATTTAACGGGATAGCAGAAGAGCCTATAACAAAACAAACCGTGGCACGGATATCTTGTCTGCCAATCATGGCCAGGATGGCCGTGCCACATGTGTTTTTCAGAGCGCATAAACTAAAGATAAATTGTAAGGAATCAATATGAAACTATTTGTTGAAAAATCCAGATTGCACGGCAGGGTTTTGATTCCCGCTTCCAAGAGCCATACCATACGAGCCGTAGCAATTGCTTCGATGGCCTGCGGAACAAGCATTATTCGCAATCCGCTGATAAGCGAAGATGCAGTCAGCAGCGTGCGGGCATTTATATCGCTCGGCGCACAAATTGATTCGTCCGACAATACGGCGTGGAAAATAATAGGCAATTCCGGCAAAATATTTTTAAAGGACGACACGATAGATGTCGGCAACAGCGGCACAACGATTCGCCTTGCCACAGCCTGTGCCGCGCTGGCGGAACCCGGCAAAAAAGTAATTCTCACCGGCGATGAGCAGATACAGTCCCGCGGCATAAAACCGCTCGCAGACGCCTTAACAACGCTCGGTGCGAAATGTAAATGCATTAAAGGCAACGACAATCCGCCGGTAGAAGTACAGGGCAAAATTCGCGGCGGCAAAGCGAGCATCGAATGTGTAACAAGCCAGTATCTTTCCGCACTGCTTATCGCAGCGCCGCTTGCCGAAAACGATACGGAAATTGAAGTGCCGCTGCTCAACGAGCCTGATTATGTACAGATAACTCTCGACTGGCTGGACAAACAAAACATCAAGTATCAAAACAATGGCCTGAAATGGTTCAAAATTGAAGGCGGGCAGAGTTATAAAGCCTTTGATGAAACAATTTGTGCCGATTTTTCGAGCGCGACATTTTTCCTTTGTGCAGCGGCAATCACCGGCGGCGAGATTGAAATCACAAATCTCGATTTCAACGACTCGCAACCCGATAAAGCCGTCGCGGATTATTTAAGTCAAATGGGTGCGAAGGTAAGCCGTTCGTCAACAGGCGTAAAAATCAAAGGCGATAAACTTCACGGCATTCAAATCGATATGAACCGCACGCCCGATGCGCTGCCGGCAATGGCGGCAACGGCCGCTTTTGCGGAAGGCATCACCCGGCTTGTCAACGTCCCCCAGGCTCGCAGAAAGGAAACCGACCGTATTCGCTGTATGGCCGAGGAACTTGCAAAAATGCAAATTAAAACCGAAGAACTGCCCGATGGACTGATTATTCACGGCGGCAACCCCCGCCCTGCCGTACTCGACGGCAGAGGCGACCACAGAATCGTAATGGCAGATGCAATCGCAGCTCTGGGCATCGAAGGCCAAACAATTGTTAAAGACGCAGAAGCAATGAATGTTACATTTCCGAGTTTTGTAAGTCTGATGCGGTCAATCGGAGCGGAGATAAAACAGGAATGATAATCGGCATATTACTCGGCCTTGCGGCGGCTTTTTTGCAGTCCGTCTCCTATCTGTGTTCGCGCTTTTCATCTTCAGATAACAAGGATAACGCAGCCGGTCTGCTTGCCCGTTCGCATCTAATCATCGGGGGTTTTTCGTTTTTGATGCTGTTTTTTGTCTATCCAGCCGAGGCTCCGGCGATATCAACATTTCTCGTGCCTTTGATTTTATGCGCGGTTTCATATTTTATTGCACAGGGATTTTTGTTTGCCGCTCTGAAAAAATCCGACGCCTCGTGCGTTTCGCCGCTTTTGGGTCTGAAAATTTTCATGCTGTCCGTCATAATGGTTTTATTCTTTAAACAAAGCTATACCGCCTTTCAATTCTGCTCCATTGCAATTGCGACCATAGCAGCCGTTCTGTTGAGCAGAACAGGCGGCAAAATAAATATCGCAGGGTTTGTTTATTTGCTGCTGGCCTGTCTGGGGTACAGCTTTTCAGACCTGGGCATAAAAATGCTCATGGATAAATTCATTTTTTTGAATTTGATGAAGGCCTCGCTGGTGAGCATAAGTTTGTGTTATGGTATATGCGGAATCTTTAGCGCGGCAATGATTCCATTTGTGCCGCGGAACGGTCAACTTTGGATGAGTTCACTGCCTTTTGCGGTAAGCTGGTATTCAGCGTTGTTGTTTCTGTTTGCCTGTTTTGGTGTGGTTGGCGTTGTTTTCGGAAATATAATACAATCCACGCGGGGAATTATTTCGATAGTTCTCGGATTTTTAGTGGCAAAGGCCGGCTTTGTGCATATCGAGACAAAACATTCGAGGTGGGTCTTGGCACAGAGAATACTCGCAGCTATACTGATGTTTGGCGCAATTGTCCTTTTCTATCTTGGTGCAAAATGAATGT
>DYLR01000026.1 GCA_020721975.1 Blastopirellula marina
AGAGGCTTGGGAATCGCTATACCCGGCGATACTGCTATTCCTTTTTTAATTTCCATAACGGCGCTGCCGTATCCTACATTTTAATCCGTTGCCGCAGGCTCATCGAACATTTTGTCCTCAACAAGCTCACGCAGAGCATCAGCCGCCTGCCGGCAGTCCGCCCCGCTGGCAGTTATTTCAAGAATCGTTTTCGGCTCTGCAGCCAGCATTGTCATCTGCATAATACTCTTGCCGTCAACGTCTATCTGGCCGTTGCTTACCTTTATATCGGATGCAAACTGCGTAGCCGTATCGACGAATTTCATCGCCGGACGCATGTGCATCCCGTGAGCGTTCTTTACCATTACCTTTATCCTGCATACGTCGTTCGACAAAACCGATTCTCCGGAAATTTCGGGTAAATCCTTGAAAACAATCGTCAAAACGACGTTTTGTCGTCCAATTCGGATATCAGATCCTTTATCTGTTCGACTGTCTGCGACTGCCTTAAAAACTTGCGAAAATCATCGTTCTGCAACCGCTTGAATATGGTTTCCATCGCTCTCAAATGTATATCGGGTTTATCCTCGGGGCTTACCAGAAGTATCACCGAAAATACCGGCTGCTTATCGAGGGAATCAAAATCTATCCCTGCACTGCTGGTGCCTATGGCGGCGGCCATCTCCCTGACCAGCTTACTTTTAACGTGAGGCACAGCCACCCCACGGCCTATGCCTGTGCTGGCCTCGTTCTCACGGGCGATAATTGCCTCGGCAATTGACTTACTGCTGCGTTTGGGGATGCGCCCTGCCTGTGCCAGGGCATTGACCAGTTCTATGACCACCTCGTCCCGTTTATTGGCCTTCATATTCGGAATTATTGCGTTGCTGCACACCAATTCTGAAAATTTCATAGTCTCTCCATAAACAATCGTGCCGAAAACCTCGGCTGTGCCGGACACCGCCGGAAATTATTGCTTACCGCTGTCGGCATGTTTTTTATCATTACGCTCTTTTTCTTTTCTCTGGCTTATCTGCCGTTCAATCTTATGTGCCGCCAAATCAATGCATTTATAAAGGTCATCTCCTTTTTCAGTTGCGACAAAAAGTCTGTTATGTTCGGCTGAAGCAATTATCTCAACAGATAACTGTCCGCCTTCCTTGCCGTCAACAATCACCTCGATCTTATTGATACTGTTGTAATAGTGCGGAAATTTTTCGCATTTTTTCATAGCATGTTTGCGAACGGCATCTGTTAAAGTCGTATGCTTGGCGGTAATGGTAAAATCCAATTTAATTCTCCTATCAAATCATTTTATTCCAGATTATATTTTCCTGATTTTTTAACAACAAAATGTAGTTTAAAAAAAAACCACAGTCAATAAAAATCTATAATTGGTAGTATTCCAGACCGTTTTAGTTAATTTATATGGGTATTTGTAATAATATTAATAGTGGACTGTTTTGCATTGAAAACCTCCGCTTTGCCGCTATCCAGACGAATAAAGATTCCCTCATCAGGGTCAATGCCAATGCAGGTGCCTTTGTATATTTTACTATTGCAGACCAATTCTATCCGCTTGCCAAAAAGTATATCCGAGCTTTTCCAGTTTTCGATAACCTCATGAGGCGATTTTTCAGCCGCGTCGAGCCAGTGGTCAAGTTCAATAAGCATTCTTCGAGCAATCGCAGGTCTATCGCAAAATCTTCCCGCAACAATATCGATGCTCGTTGCCTTGTTATGAAGCTCGGGTGGGAAACCAGACTGGTTCTGGTGGCAATTAATTCCGATACCTATAACAACCCTGTCCGATGCCGAGACCAATTCGACGAGAATTCCTGCCACCTTTTTACCAGCCAGCAGGATATCATTAGGCCATTTAATCATAGGCCATACGCCTGCAATTGGGCCTATCGCTTTTGTGACTGCTACGGCACAGGCAATTGTGAGCATTTCGGATGAAACAGAACGTCTGTGGACAAGAACGGAGCAAAGAATACTTTGTCCCGGCTGAGAAAACCATCGGTTGCCTCTTCTGCCCCGGCCTGCGGTCTGCTGCTCTGCAAAGACAACCAGCCCGTCATTTTCCGGGTTATCCGCATAAGCGGCGGCAACATCATTTGTACTTGCGGTATTCTGCAAAACTATTATTTTTTTACCAATTCGGATTGTGCCGAGGTTTTGTCCTGTAAGATTTAAATCGTCGTTCATTCCGCAATATTACATATAGGCATCTTCATGGTCAAGACTGATATCAACCGCCGTGGCGCTGTGGGTTATTGCGCCGACGGAGATTCTGTCAACGCCGCACAGGGCAATCTGCCGGACATTCTGAAGCGTGATTCCGCCGCTGGCCTCGAGCAAAGGTTTCGAGCCGCACATTTTATTACGCATTTCAACGGCGTGCTTATACTGCCACTGCCCCATATTATCCAGCAGTATAACATCAATTCCCGGCACTTTAAGCACTTTATCGAGCTGGTCGTCCACATGGTCAACTTCTACAAAAATTGCCTTTACTCCCCTGATTTTTCGGGCATCTTCAACAAGTTTGTACAATTTACTCTCAAAATTTTTGCCCATTTCGGCGAGGTGATTATCTTTTATCATCACCGCTTCGCTGAGGTCGTAGCGGTGATTGCGGCCTTTTCCGCAGCGTACGGCGTATTTTTCCAGCTCACGCCAGCCGGGCGTGGTTTTTCGCGTATCATAAATTTTTGTCTTTGTGCCGCGGACGGCGTGAACATATTTGTACGTCATAGTTGCAACTCCGCACAGCCGCTGGAGGAAATTCAGCAGCACCCTTTCCGCACTGAGCATTGGCCGCAGCGGACCTTCAATTATGCCCAGTGCATCGGCTACCATAGCCTGGGAGCCGTCGTTTTTAAGTATGCGTAATTTGAGGTTTTCATCATAACGTTTTAAGACACTTTCGACGATTGCCATACCGCAGACGACTATTTCCTCGCGCGTAATTATATGCGTTTTCCCGTATGCATCGGCCGGAATTGTCAGCGAGGAGGTTGGGTCGCCTCGGCCGTAATCTTCCTCCACGGCGATATTTATCAGTGTGTTTACCTTTTGCATGTCGAGTTTTTTCATGGAATAATCCTCAAAATAACGGGCGATATTATATAAACCTTTAAGGTTGAAAGCCAGACGGATTTGGGTAAAATCTGTGAGATGTTGTTTTATTGAATGTTTATAAGTTAGTTTCGTGCAGTACAATTATGTTTGAGGTCATAGATGTCTGTTGAAATCAGGCTTCCCAAATTGAGCCAGAGTATGGAAGAAGGCACTGTCGCCAGGTGTCTTGTGAATGTCGGCGACAAAGTAATCGCCGGCCAGGTAATATTTGAAATCGAGACCGACAAGGCCGCCGTGGAAATGGAATGCCCGGACAGCGGCTATGTGAAAGCGATAATTGCCGGACCCGGAACTACAGTGCCGGCAGAGTCCGTTTTGATGATTATCGGCGAACAGAATGAAACTATCGGCGAGGATTACGTCAATCGCCTAAAAGCCGCAGCAGAAAAAAATACCGGCATATATCAAAACAGCGAAAGTAAATCTTCGGCTGATACGATAGTTTCGCCCGACATTTTTTCATCTGAAATTTCTCACCAGCCGGCTCTCGGCGCGACGGTTCCGCTCAGCAGGCTGCAAAAAATCACAGGCAAACGAATGCTTGAATCAAAACAGAACATTCCCTGCTTTTATTTGACGGTCAACGCTGATGCGACGGAACTTGTGGAATATCGCAGCCGGTTAAACGACAAAAGCGAAATAAAAGTTTCATATAATGATATTATTATCAAGGCAATGGCAACAGCGATAACAAGCTATCCGCTGATGGCCGGTCATATTGACGGCGATGAAATAAAAATCTCATCGCACATAGGCGTTGGAATTGCGGTGGTTGTGCCGGACGGTCTTGTAGCTCCGATAGTCAGGGATGTGCAGGACAAGACGATTTTCGAGGTTGCCGAGTACAGCCGAAATCTTGTTGAACGGGCAAAGGCCGGCAAACTCAACCCCGCCGACTTTGAGGGCGGCGTAACCGCAATCAGTAATCTCGGCTCTTATGGAATCGATTCATTTGTGCCGATAGTTGTGCCGGGACAGTGCAGCATTCTCGGCATAGGCAGAATAATTGATACGCCCGTGCCGGAAAGGCAAGGCGTTGTTGTTCGCAAAATGATGGCAATGACGTTAAGCGTTGACCATCGCATAGCTAACGGCGCTTACGCGGCACAATATCTCGACGCATTGAAAAAAATAATTGAAAACCCCGGCAGCGGGTGTATCTCGTGAAGCGTATCTCGTAAGACGCTTCACGCTTCACGCTTCACGAAATACGAGCGACGAACAGGATACGTAATAAACGCAATTGATTATGCCGGACAATGCAGTTATAATAATTGCTATAACTTAAGGAGCAGAATATGTTTGCGAATCTTTCACGAACGGTTATCGGTTTTCTGCAGCTTCAGCCGCTGGATATTGTTCTTATTATGCTTGTGTTGCTGTTGCTTTTCGGCAAGCGGTTGCCGGAAGTTGCCCGCAGTCTCGGTCAGAGTCTGAATATGTTCAAAAAAGGCCTCAATGAGACTAAAAAGGAACTGGACGACGTTACAAAACAACAGGATTCCGGCAGCAGCGGCGAAGGGCAGTAAATTAAGAATTTTTGGGTGTTTTGTTTGTAACCGCACAGAATATTATGCTTATTTCATAAAGCAGGTACAACGGCACGGCAAGAGCGAACAGCGAGACCATTTCCGGGGTAAGCAATGCCGCCACTGTTACAATCGCAAGTATCACATATTTTCTCAATGTCTGCAATGTCTTTGTGGACACAATTCCAAGTTTGTTCAGCGCTACAATAACAATTGGCGATTGAAATGTCAGGCCGAAAATCAAGGTCAGGCCTGTGATAAAGTCAACATATTGTTTTACGCTGAACGCACTTTGTATATCTTTGAAACCGAGTCTGAAATTCACAAAAAATTTCATCATCACAGGCGCTATAACTTCAAGGAAGAAAAATGACCCTGTAATGAACAGCGCCGCACTGAGGGGCGTAATGAGTTTTACCAAACGTTTTTCATTTTTGTACAGTCCTGCGGAAACGAAAAGCCATAACTGCCAGAAAATCCACGGCGATGAAATTATAAGCCCGAAAAGCAGGCAGGTTTTCATATAAACCATAAATGTCTCGGCAGGGCTGATGGCCTGGAGCATGGGCGTAAGGCCGCTTTTTTTCATAGCCTTGTAATAAGGCTCGACGAGCAGGCCGAGCAAAAAATGTCCGAAGCAAAAACAAATTCCCAGTCCTGCGACAAGTCCTGCAATGGCAAGAATCAGCCGCAGCCGCAGTTCCTCAAGATGGTCGCCGAGGCTCATCGATTTAAATTGTTCAACTTCTTTTTCGGGCATGAATATATTATAGAAAAATCCGCTTCAAAGAAAAGCGCTAAAAATCGCAACATTAACCTGCAGGGCAGGCATGCGGGCTGACGGACCGCTCACTAACATTCGCGGCTATGAAAGAACCCTGAAAATACCTCCAGCCGCCGGACATGCCCGAGGGCTGACGTTTTTTTTATTTTTTTGTTTTTTACTTTTTACTTTTGATTTTTTACTTATAATCTGACGTATGACTTATATTGCCGTACCAATAGCCGTGAAGGATTATGATTCTGCCGCAGGGCAAATCCGCCTTGCAAAGGAACTGGCTGCGGATATGGTCGAACTGCGAACCGATTACAGCCCTTCTCCGGTTTCGCGGCAGATACGCGAACTGATTGCGCTGGGGCATTCCGTCGGATTGGCTGTGATAACAACCTGCCGCAGCAGCAGGGAAGGCGGCCTGTGCAGTCTGCCGGATAAGCTAAGGGTCGATATTCTGTGCAGCGCCGCAGCAGACGGCGCCGATTATATCGACTGCGAATACGAAACATTCATTCAGGAAGATAACGGAAAAAAAATCACAGATGCGATTAAAAATTCACATTGCCGGCTGATTCTATCGGCACATAATTTTGCCGGGCCGTTTGAAAATATCGCAGACCTTTATTCCAAAATAAATTCGTGCTGTGAATGTATTGTCAAAATTGCATACAAGGCAAGGCATATAAACGACTGCTTTGCCGCGTTCGACCTGCAGCGCAGGCAAAATCGGCAAAGTATTATTTTGTGCATGGGCGATGACGGGCTGATAAGCAGGCTGCTTTCGCCGAAGTTCAATGCTTTTTTGACATTTGCCGGCATTGACAAATCATCAGGCACAGCTCCGGGTCAGCCGAGTATCGGCGATTTGAACAATATTTATCATTTCAGAAGCATAAATGAGCATACCGAACTTTACGGCGTAATAGGCGAGCCGGTGGCACACTCGATGAGTCCGGCCGTACATAACGCCGCTTTTGCCGGGGCAGAACTGAACAAACTTTATCTGCCGCTGCTCGTTCGCGGCGACAGGCAGGGCTTTTATGATTTTATGGACAATATCCTTGCAAGACCGTGGCTGAGCTTCAGGGGGTTTAGCGTAACTATCCCGCATAAAGGCCATGCAATTGAATACGTTATACATAAAGGCGAGTACGTCGAGGATTTGACTGCCAAAATCGGCGCAGCCAATACTCTTATCATCGGCGCCAATGGCAGAATTTCGGCATATAACACGGATTATTCCGGCGCTATTGATGCCTTGCTGGCGGCAATGGGCTGCGGCAAAAGCGATTTACATCAAAGGAAAGTGGCGGTGTTCGGCGCAGGCGGCGTATCGCGGGCAATCGTGGCGGCTCTGACAGATGCGGCCTGTAATGTAACTATTTACAACCGCACTATTGAAAAAGCGGCTATGCTTGCCGAGGAATTTCTTTGCCGCTACGCACCGATTGATAAACTTGCCAAAGACACGCCCGAAATAATTATCAACTGCACCAGCGTCGGAATGACTCCCGATATTGACCGTTCTCCGGTACCTGCCGGGGTTATCAGAGCAAATATGACGGTTTTTGATACGGTCTATAATCCCGTTGAAACCCTGCTTTTAAGGCAGGCCAAAGCGGCAGGGGCAAAAATTGTCAGCGGCCTAGATATGTTTGTAAATCAGGCCGCCGAGCAGTATAAATTATTCACCGGCAGACCCGCAGATGTAGAACTGATGCGCAAAATGACTGCGCAATTAACGATTTGAAAAAGTTATATAACCTGTTTTGCAATTAGGGTTTAGGGGATAGGGTATAGGAATATGAACATCCAACAACCAAATTCCAACATCCATTTAATAACCAAAATTCAATAACCAGCATCTCTGCGAAACGGTTGTTTGATTATTGAAAATTGGTTATTATTTGGATGTTGGATATTGCGTACCTGGAATTTACTTTTGTGTCATAGCCGCCGTCGGTATGATGACGTATTTATCATTCGCGTGGTTTTTACAGCAGTTTCGGCAGTATGTTGTATTTTTTGATTTTATATCCGAGCATACGCTCGGTTATGCCCAGTTCCTGTGCGGTTTTTCGCTGATGACCGCCGGTCTTTTTTAATGCGTCCACTATCAGTTCGCGTTCCTTTGCCTCGATTATTTCAACCATACTGCGTTTTTCAGCCGATTCGGTTTTACGAACCATTTGCAGCGACGGCGGCAAATGTTCCGAACGGATTACATCTTCATTACACAGCAAAACCGCCCTTTCAATGCAGTTTTCAAGCTCGCGTACATTTCCGGGCCAGTGATAGCTTGTGAGCATCTCGATGGCCGGCGTTGAGATACGCCTGATGTCCTTGTCGTTTTCGCGTGCGTATTTTTCAAGAAAGAAATCCGCCATCAGCATTATGTCGTCCTTGCGTTCCCGCAGCGGCGGCAGAAAAATTGGAAATACGTTTATGCGATAATAAAGGTCTTCACGAAACACGCCGGCTTTAATGTCTTCCTCGAGATTTTTATTTGTCGCAACGATAATCCGCACATTGGTCTTAATCGTCTCACGGCCTCCGACGCGCTCGAATTCCCTGAACTGAATGATGCGAAGCAGTTTAACCTGTAAATTCAGCGAGAAATCGCCTATTTCGTCGAGAAATATTGTCCCGCCGTGTGCAAGTTCAAATCTGCCGATTTTCCGCTCTGTTGCGCCGGTAAAAGCGCCTTTTTCATGACCGAACAGCTCCGATTCAAGCAGCGTTTCAGGCAAAGCGGTGCAGTTGACCTTAACAAAAGGTTTGTCGGCACGCAGCGAGTTGTAATGTATGGCATGTGCGACAAGGTCTTTGCCTGTGCCGGATTCGCCTCGAATCAGAACCGTAGCCTTTGAATCAGCCACCTGTTCGATCAGCCGATATACCTGTTGAATCGCGTTTGAGTTGCCGACCATATTGTGAATATTGAAGCGTGCTTTCAATTCCTGCCTGAGTCTGCGGTTTTCATCGCGAAGTCCCTGTGCATCAAGGCTTACCAGTTCCTCCAGCCTTGAAGCCTGGGCGATGATTATGGCGATAATATTAAGCAGCCTGAGATTGGACTGCATCAGTTTCTCGCCGGCGTTTTGCACAACGTAATCCGCGCTGAGTGTGCCGATGCATGTGCCTCGGAATTTTATAGGCACGCAGAAAAAGGCTATTTTGCCGGACTGCGGAGCCTTGCGCACACCGGTTTTGTGCAGAAAACGCGGGTCTTTTGAAATATCTGGAACGACGACTTCTTTGCCGGTTTCAACAACCATACCGGTTATACCCTCGCCGAGTTTATATGACCCCGCCTTTTTGGACTCCTCGCTGAGCGTTGGCGCTACGCGAATATTTATTCTTTCCGATTGAGGGTCAAAAATCGTAATAGTACTGTGCTGAAATCCGAGACAGGTTTCCATTGCAAGCAGAACCGATTCGAGGGCATCATGCAGATTGGTCGAATCGGCAAAAGTATTTGCAATGTTGTCGAGCAGTTCAATTTCTCGGGATAGCCGGGTTTTCATAAAAATATACTTCCCATAAATTACAATTATGTATTTTGCATTTTATAATCCACCAAATTGTTGTCAAGTCAAATTTTAATTACATTTTTATCTATAAATTAGGGAACGGCTATTTGTAGGAAAGGCGGCTATGCCGGCAAAGCAGTGATTATAAATCCTGAACAGGTTTTTTGGGAATGTGAGATTTTCCTGCCCACGTCCCATATAAATTTCTGTAAGCCCTGTATTGCCTGAGAGATAAAAATCGGTGAAAAATTTTTAATTTTGTTCGGGTTTTTGTTAGGGTTTTCAAAGCCTCTGTGCCGATATGAATCTGCGGCAAAGTAAATATGTAAGGATGTAAAAATGGATAATTTAAATTTTAATCATCAGGGTAATCCGCCTCCGGTTTGCAGATTTGGTCCCGGCGGGGATTTTTATATTGACTGGCCTGGCGAGCAAAACCGTCCGCAGGTCAATTCTATCGGCAGGCTGCTGGAAACTATTGCGTCTGCAATTGGCGTGAAGATTACTCCGGCATTGCTTACTGCGGCAGATATTGAAGATATTGAGCTGAATATCGGCTCGATTAATTATCCTGATTTGGAGCAAATGGCCAATGACCACCATACCCAGGCCGCTAACGTCAAGACAAATACAAATACTTACGATAATAAACGACTGGCAAAGCAGCAGACGTTATTCAATGACGCTGCAGGAACTGTCACAGCAGCTTGGCACAAGCCGCACAACCGCGTTCGAGCACGTCGAGGCGTTAAGAGAAAAAGGCCTGCTGAAACACTCTGTCGGCAAGGCTCGCTCTTTGAACTTGACGCCAAAAGCACAAAAGTTGCTTAAACAAAATATCAGCGAACAGCCGCAGCGAAACATTTCTTTGAACGACGGCATTCCGCTTGTCGGGAAAATTGCAGCCGGATATCCAATCGAAGCTATCGAACAAAATGAAACGCTGAACCTGTCTGAATGCTTCGGACATGATGTATTTGCGCTGCAGGTTCGCGGCGACAGTATGATTGACAGCGGGATTTTTGACGGCGATTTCGTCGTATGCAGAAAAACTCAAACTGCCGACGACGGTCGACTTGTCGTGGCAATTGTGGATGAACAGAATGCCACGCTGAAACGGTTTTTTAAGGAAGAAACTTGCGCCCGCCTTGAACCGGCCAACGAAAATTATTCGCCGATTTACACAAATAACTGCCGAATACAGGGCGTCGTTGTCGGAGTGATAAGAAAAATTTAACACGGATTTTTTATAGGATACAGAGTATAGTTAGCCCGCCGATTTATTCGGCGGGTTCATTTCATTCTCACTAACTTGTTATAATCATATTGGCAGGTTGGGTGATTGTCTTTTATTTCCCTGATGAACCGGCTGCCGTCCTGCCAGTATCCGGCAGTCGGGGCAAGCCCCGGACAGCGCGAAAGAAAATATTCATTTATTCTGTCCATCAGCAATTCACGGACATACTTGCCGGCCATTGAGGCTAAACATACCGGCAGATAATTCTCATCGGCCTTTACGACGAAATGCAGCCGGACAGTTTTTTCGCCGTAGCGCAACTGATAACTGCTCATCCTTGAATCCTGCCTGATAATCTCGAGTTCCATCTGCCCGAACATCCTGCGAAGAAGCGGGGCGTAATTGTCTCTGCCGCCCTGACGGTCGATAACTATCTGCAAATCTTCACGTCCCCAGTTATCAATTGCGGCCTGAATATGCCGGCAGACATGCGTGAACAGCACACTTGCCTTGTTGCGAACTTTTTCGACAAGCTCGTTATAATGCCCGGCGTCAAGACAATAGCCTCGCATCGCGAGTATTTCCATCGAATTGTTTTGCAAATCGTTCAAAAGTGTATGCCTTGCGATGCCGATGTCGGCCTGGTCGGTGATAATCGGGCAGGCGTCGAGTTTATGATACCAGGGATATTCGTTCAACTGATGAGCCGAATCGGGACAGAGCATTTCCACGGCCTGCCTGATATTTGCCGGCATGGAACTGCCGCCTATACAGCCCAATGCACAAAGTATGGTTCTTTGCAGACTCGATACCCCGACAGAGCGGTCGAAAGCCTTTTTGCTGTCGCAAATTATCAATCGTCCGGCAAGGCGTTTTTTACTGCGAGATACGCTTCTGCCGAGAATCTGCCACATATCGGCGGCAAGTTTTTCCCGCGGCATCCGAAACGCCGAGCAAAAAATCGTCAGCGGCCCAAGTATCGGTCCATAACCAGCCTCATCTATTCCCACAAGTACAGACATAATAATTCAAAAAACAAATTTTTAATTGCCACGAACCCACACGGGTGAACGCGGATTATTTTAACCACGGACTTGGCGGATTTACACGGATTTTTTTGGTGAAAAGATTGGGCAAAAGAAATTTACGATGTATAATGTGTCAAATCTTTTATAATCGCCCAGGGAATTGGGGCATGAATCTGGAATGACGGGCTTTTGCCGGAACGCACATAGCCGGCATCGTCAAGCTATTAGGAATGTCAACGACCTGCTGCGTCAGTTTCTCTGATGGTTATGGACTTTATCTGCATTACTCAGTCGAAACTTGACAAGGCTGCTAAATTATTGAATAATCGACCACGGAAATGCTTAAACTATCGGGCCGCAGCAGATGTTTCCCGGAGCAGGGCTGGGTGGCGTGTTTAATGGTTTTTAAAGTTAGAAATCAGGTAAGGCAAAGTCGTTTTCATTATGTCAAAACTTAAAGGCAAATTTATCGTTCTCGACGGCGGCGACGGCTGCGGCAAAAGCACGCAGGCAAAAATGCTTGCCGGGCGGATAATATCACAGGGTGTTGAAGTTGTTTCATACCGCGACCCCGGCACAACCGTTATCGGCGAAAAAATCCGTGATATCCTGCTAAATCCCGACCATGTTGCGATGGACACCCGCACCGAATGCCTGTTGTATATGGCAAGCCGTGCTCAACTGTGGGCAGAACATATAAAGTCTGATATCGCCGCGGAAAAATGTGTACTGCTTGACCGCTGGCTTTCGAGCACCTGTGCTTATCAGGGCTATGCCGGCGGATTCGGAATTGAGCAGGTTATCGATGTTGCCGCACACAGCCTCGAACGCATCTGGCCGGATTTAACTATTATACTGGACGTGGATTTGAAGACCGCCGCTATGCGCATGAATCGCCGGCTTGACAGGATGGAACAAAAAGGAGCCGAGTATCATGAAAAGGTGCGTCGGGGTTTTCTGGAATTGACAAAAATTGCGCCAAATTTTCATATTGTAAATGCCGGACAAGACGTTGATTACGTTCACAGAGCAATAATTGAGATAATAAAAAACCTGCCGGACAGGCCGACAGGCTAAAAGATATTTAGAACCTCTGACAAAATGAATACACTTTGTCAGAGTCTCTTATTTATTATTTTCTTTCGGCGGCGGAACGATACTCGGCAGGCGGTTCAATACATATTTCTGATAATCTTCCGCAGCGACTCTGCCGCCCAGGCCGTAAGCTCGCTGCTGAATCAGTTCTTTAAGTCGTTCCACACGATTGTCGGGGTCGGGGTGTGTTGACAAAAACTCAATCGGCCTTGAGTCGCTCAGGCTACGGAGCATCTCCATTGTGCGAACCATTTCATAGGGGTCGTAGCCGGCCTTGTATAAATAGCCAAGGCCGTATTCATCAGCTACGGATTCATGTGTTCGGCTGTATTTAAGCCCTTCGAGCTGTGAAATTATTTGGGCAGCCCGTACGGCATATTCACCGCTGCCTTTGCTTGCACTTGCTCCAAGACTGATGACAATGCTCTTTGCCATTTCATGACTCATTTGCGACTGGGTATGCCGTGCCGTTACGTGGACGGTTTCATGTGCCAGTATTGCGGCAAGCTGAGCCTCATTTTTGAGTTTGTAAAGCATCCCGCTGGTTACGTAAATATATCCGCCAGGCAGGGCAAAGGCGTTCACCGTATCGTTTTTTATAACGTTGAAACGAAAAGGCTCGTTTGGCGTGTGACTTACCGCCACGATTTTCTGGCCGATGCTGTTGACATAATTGGTAAGCTGTAAATCGTTTATATCCGCCCCCATTTCGTTGTTGACCTGTTCTGCGGCCTGTGCACCAAGGGTATCCGTCTGCTCTTTACTAACGAGTATCAGCTCGTTTTCGCCGGTAACCGGATTCACCGAGCAGCCGCCGCAAAACATTAAGACCATCGCTAATGCTGAAGTTATCCAATATATCTTTTTCATATCGCCTATCCTTTAAGAAACCAGTAATTTTACCGCTGCTGCTGCGGCCAGCAGCTGTAATATAATATTAAACCATCGCTGCGGGATATTCTTCAAGAGAATTATTCCAAGCCATGCCCCAAGCCCGATTGACGGCAAAACGAGCAGGTCTGGCAAAACAGATGATGCCGTAATCCTGCCTTCCCAGAAAAAAAACGGAATCTTGAACCAGTTAAGAATCAGAAAATACCATGCACTGGTGCCAATGAAGCCCTGTTTTTCGAGTCCCATCGCAAGCAGATATATCACCATAATCGGCCCTGCGGCGTTGGCAGTTTGTGTGGTTATCCCCGCCATAAGCCCCATTACGGCGGCAAATATTTTACTGTTCGGCAGATTGTGCTGTTCTTTTCGCTGCCACAACCAGCGAACCGCAAGTATTGCCAGCACGATGATTCCTATAAGCGGCTTCATAATGCCGTTGTTTATCGCACCGCATTTTATCAGTACGGATGCAAGTATAATCCCTGCAATTGCCCAAGGCATAACTCGGAGAATATATTTCCATTGCGCGTGATGATGATAATATGCGACGGCGAAAATATCCGCTGCTGCCAGCATCGGCAAAACAAGGCCGGTGCTTAAAAGCACATTATCGCTGAAGGCGTTGGCCATCACAGGCACGACCAGAATACCTATGCCGGGCAGGGCTGTTTTGCTTATGCCGGTCATCAAGGCACAAAAACAAAGAGCTGTCCACTGAAACGTCGTAAATTCAGGCATAATTTTAATTTTTCCCAACCCCGTCGGCGAGTGCATAGCTTACTGCAAGCAAAACTCCCACAAGCAGGTGCAGCTGGACGGCGGCCTTGTTCAATTCCACGTTGCCAGGCTTTTTTAAATTGTCCGGCAAAAGATGTCCCCTGCATCTTTCGCCGAGTAAAATACCTGCGATAAGCGGTACGGCGGAGGTGATAATATTGCGGGTCAAAAACACATTACAGGCAAGGCAGATTATCAGCAGTCCCAGTACAATTTTATACAGACAAGCCGCTTTTTCGACGCCGAGTACGACGATTAGCGTTTTTTTACTGACAGCCGCATCAGCCTGCATGTCTGGAAATTCATTGGCAAAAATTATCAGGAAAATCAAAATGCCCACGATAATACCCGGCAGCAGCGGAAAAAAATCAATAAGGCCCGTCTGTACATTATACGCGCCCCAGACAGGCAAAATGCCGAACAGAAAACCGATTACAATTTCGCCTATGGTGCGATAGCCGAGTTTAATCGGCGTTGCGGTATAGAAATATGCGCCGAGAACGCCGACAACGCCGAGAATTAAAACAAATATGCTTTTTGTAATAACCACAATCACAAGGCCTGTAACTGTTCCGATTATCAGGCAGCCTGCGCCGAGAATAAACATATTTCGCGGGGTTACAAGTCCTTTTTGAATCATACGGGAGCCGCCTGAAAACATATTGGCGTTCCTGTTCAGCCAGTCGTTTCGGCTTTTGTGGTCGAAATAATCGTTGATTACGTTTGCCCCTGCCTGCAATGCCGTCATAGCGGTCGCTGTCAATGCCAACAACAGAATATCAATATATCCCTGCCGATAATAAGCAATCGCCGTTCCCACCAGCACAGGCACAATTGCAGCGGTGAAAAACTGCGGACGAACGGCCTGAAGATATAAACCGATTTTGGATTTTGGATTTTGGATTTTGGATTCGGTCATTTTACAGGCACCGGCTCGTTTTTTCGATATGCCATACACTGAAATGTTGCAACAATATCGCCGGTATCGTCGGTAACAACAATATTATATGTGCCGATTTTTGGCGAAACAGAGGTTTCAGCTGCAACAGCGGTTAAGATGCCATGTTTTGCGGCCTTGACAAAATTGACACTGACATTGATGGCAACAGCGATTTGCCCGTGGGAATTGCCTGCCGCAGCAAAGGCAAAATCCGCCAGAGTAAATATCGCCGCACCGTGTACTGAACCGTAGCCGTTGAGATGGTGCGGCTGAATTTTCATTTGCACTTTGGACGTGCCTTTGCCTACATCCAGCAGTTCACAGCCGCAATACGCCGCGAATTTATCAGCGGTCTGAAAAAATTTCTTAATTTTTTCCATGAGCGCTTAGTTTTCCTTCAATACTGCCTCATCATATTCAAGCTCAAACCGCAGCTTATGTTTCGCTTCTTCCTGAGCCATTGCCAGCAGCGCATTTTTTATTGTCGGTTCGCTGACTGCCGCGGCAAGATTGCTGTAAAGAGCAAATGCACTTTTTTCCTTTTTCATTGCCAGAAGCAGCGCAGCCTGATAATCCATATTAGCTGTCGGCTGAACATCCGGCGAGTTTTCCGCGATTGCCAGATCCGGAATTTTCTCCCCGGCAGCAATCAGCGGTATTTTGTCCTGCCGCATTGATTCAAGGCGGGTTTTATGACCCAGCTCCTCTTTGGCAAAATCCTCAAAGACCTTGCGCATGGTCGGGTTGTTCATTTTGGCCGCCAACTGCAGATACCACTGATGAGCCTGTGTTTCGTTATCAATTGCAAAGGAAATTACATCGTCGATAGTATTAAACTTCGGCATAGCCAAACCTCAAAAAACATCGGTTATATCGGGGGGGAATTATACCACATCAACGCCGGTGGGCAATAATAAGTATTAAAACCTCTGCGTAAAAACGCGGCGAAAAACCCCCCGAATAAATCGGGGGGCTAATGGATTAGAAATCACGGGCAAGATGCCGGTGCCGCGAAATCGCGGGGCTGACGGTTTGTACCAGTCCCCTTTTTTCGCATTTTATACAAACGGCTAAAGTGTTATAAAATCTGATGGATATTTTGCTTAATTGAATCCGCAGTAGCTCATTTCCTCGCTGAGGTCGCGAATTTTGTTCCATTGCGACTCAGTAAGCACATCCAAAGCAATGGGAAACAGAATATTATCTTCCTGGAACAAATGCTCTCTCATGGCCGGGACAATGAACATAACCAGCGAGTTCAGCCGCACGGCAAATTCCTCGGAGCTGAGTGAATCGAACCGCTCGATAAGCGAGTTGAGATTATTAATAGCGGAATTGAGCCTGAAATGCGCCCGTTCAAGCGTTCTGCAAAGACCGTAGCAGCTGTGTCCTTTCAGCATTGGGAAAATCAAATCTTCTTCGCGGTTTTTGTGAGAATCGGCCACTGACAAATGCTCGGCAATATGATAAAGTTTGCGGAATTCGGTGCATGTGCTGCTTGAACAGCCGTGTTCCTGTATAGTGGCGTTGAGATCCATCAAATCTCCGATGAAGCATTCGAGCATTTCATGTTCTGCCAGTATTTTGCGTACGATATGACTGGCCGGCAGATTCGCCCGCAGAGCCGATACCTGGTCGCCGAGAACCGATGCAAAAGCATAAACTATCTGACGGAGTCTGTCGAATGTAATGCCTGAATCGACAAGATATTTATCCGCACATGCGACGTCCTTGAGGTTGATTTGAGAGAGCAGTTCGCGTTCTTCCCTGCGGACCTTTTCCGGGTCTTCACCGCAGCGGACTCTTTCGAGAAGTGCAGCTAATTGTTTTGCTCGTTCCATATATCACCTCTTTTCTCAATAATAATTCAGTAATATATTTTACCTACCTATTATCTACTACGTTCTTAATTTAAAACTCTGACCGATAAATGTGGATTTTTTGCTTAATAAAATGATTTTTCAAACCTGCCCGATGCGGAGTAATTGCTCATTAAACGCACGTAAGTGCCTGTCGGAAATGAAGTAATAACAATCAGACTGTCTAAGACAATATAAAGAAAATAGGACAGGCCGGATATATAGGCAAGCACTAAGCGCATAAGAATTTTAAAATCTTATGCATTTTTCTGCGAACAAAATTCATGGTACAACTACGCAAATATTTGCATAAAGGGGCTTTTGACCGTAAAATTTCATTCCGGCAGGGGGTATCGGTGAATTATTTTTTGATATCCTCGTCCAGGTTGACATCGAGTTCGGATTCGCCGGGCAAATCGCCGAGACTTGAGCCGCCGGCCAGGTCGTCAATACCTGATAAGGAAGAATCGTCCGACAAGCCGGTTGATTCGGAAAGGTTTGCCGAATCGGCCGAGTTTACAGGTTTGCCGTCGAATTGCAGAATAAAGCTCAACGGCCCGACAACGAGCTTATCGCCATGTTTGGCCGTGGTCTGGTCCTGAATTTTGCTGCCGTTGAGAAATGTGCCATTTTTGGACTTCAAATCTCGTATTATCAGGGAATCGCCTTCAATATCAAGTTCGCAATGCCGCCTTGAGACACTTTCGAGAGGGATGTAAAGATCGCAGTCTTTTCTTCGTCCCAGCACGGTCAACTCGCTGGATAAATCGAATTTTTTCTGCTTGCCGTTGCCGCTGAGTAAAATTAAACTCACCTGCATAAATCACCCTCAAATCCGATGTGCCCGAGCAATGTAATTTTAACATAAATTTCGATATTAAACAAGACCTAAATAGCAAATTTATGGTTATGGCGATATTTATTGTCAATATATTTATTGTGGAGTACAAGTGAATACAAAAGCGGTTATTTTCGACCTTGACGGAACGCTGGTTGATTCTCTGGCAGACCTTACTTGTGCAATGAATTATGCACTGGCAGAATACGGCTGCCCGACACAGACTGCCGAGAAGTGCCGATTTATGATTGGCGACGGGTTGCAAACTTTTGCGTCAAGAGCTTTGCCAGCCGACAAACAAAATTTGGTTGACGATGTTATGCAGAAAATGAAAGAATACTACACGCCGCGATGCATGGAACAAACCCGACCTTATGACGGTATTTTGGATGTCGTCGCGGCTTTGCACAAAAAAAATATTAAACTTGCGGTTGTTACGAACAAGAATCACGAAATGGCGGTGAAAATTTTGGGCGGGCTTTTTCCTGCCGGCAGCTTTGATTATACACTCGGCAGCAAAGCGGGCGAATCAATCAAACCGCAGGCAGATGCAACGCTTAATGTAGTTGCAAAAATGAATGTCGGGGTTGATGAATGTATTTTTGTCGGCGATAGCGCCGTTGATGTGCAGACTGCACAAAATTGCGGGATAAAATTTGTGGGTGTAAGCTGGGGTCTTCGCGGCAGAAAAGAATTGCAAACTGCCGGCGCAGAAATAATTATCGACCAGCCGGAAGAATTGTTAGAGTTGGATTATTGGTTAAATGAACATTGATCATTAAGAGCCTATCCGAGGAATAATAGGGGACAGTCACCTATTATTAAACTATGGCTCAATTATACCTGTA
>DYLR01000027.1 GCA_020721975.1 Blastopirellula marina
TGATATGGCGGCTTTTTTATTGCCCTGCCATAAGGCTATCATCGCACAATAAGGTTTAAAAGTAACATAAACATTATGATTTGCAGCTATCAAAGTAAGACTATACATCCTGCCGCCCGACTGTACAGAAACACCGTCAACAAACCACTTGTCAACCTGATAACCCGGATTAGGCACAGCGGTAAATGTCTGGCCGGAGTTTTTTAGTTTCTGAATATCTCCATTGGGGTCAATGATACCATTTGAGTCCGATGATGCGGTAATTGTATAATATACAGGCAGAGCTTCATTTGCCGACAGTTCTATTGTTTCAGCGTTCGGTACGGCGTTATATCTGATATAAATATTGCCGTTTTTAGATATCACTTCGGCAAGCTGCTGCGTTAAACCCTGTTTGACATAAATATCGCCTAATTCCCAGTCGGCAGGACAATCGGTTAATAACGTCAGCGGCGTAGTGAACCTGCTGTCAAGTTCGCAGGTAAGACTAATATGCATTACATTGACATCTTCCAGAAGAGTACTAATAACAGCAGTATCTCTTTCTTTTATATATTCTGAAACAACACCCATAGGAGCAACCCATAAATTGGGTTCATTTGCCACAAGATAATCCAGGTGTGTATTGAATGCCTGGCTTGAAATAGTATCATAACCGCCGCTGACGCCAACACTGTGAAACAGTTCAATGAACCATTTTTGCTCGGAGGCGGCTCTTTCGGCGTCGTATTGCAGACCTGCTATGGCATTGGTATCGCCGGGGCCGAAACGGATATGCGGGCCGATGGCATATAATCTGAAAAACTGCTCCGGAGTTGGCGAAGAACTGTTTAATGACGTGGAATCCGCCGAACGAGCTGCGATATAATAATCCATGGCAACATTTCTGACCTGCGCGTTATATGCGTCATTGGCGTTGGGATAAGCTAATACGACAACTTTTTGACCGGTCAGACTCTGCAGAGATAACTGTGACTGCTGCAACTGATATATCTGCTGCTCATAGGTTAGCGAAGCAAGACTTGAGGCATCTACCGTCTGGCTTCCGATTTCCTGTCCATCCGCAGCAAGCATCTGGGCGGCATTTACATCCACACCTGCCGACTTCATAAAGAAAGTTGCCTTTAAACCGTGCTGCTGTAATAAGGGAAAGGCATTATTGAACTGGGAAGGCAAACCGTCCTGAAATGTGATTGAGACCGCGCCTTTTTTATCCCCATACCATTTTGCAACTGTGGTAGCCGCTTTGGCGGCTGATAATATATTTAGTATAAGCCAAAGCATTAACATCGTTTTACAAAGCCATATTACATTAAACTCAAGCTGATTCTTCCTCGTCATAATTATTTTCCTTTCCATTACTAATTTACACTGATAGATTGTTCGCTATATTGTGGTTTATCGAGCTTAAATTTTCCATAACCGCCGGAACACTCAATGCTGTAATCTCCGAGAAAACCTCTAAACTTTAGATGTCCTGTGTCATCGGTTTTAAGTTCAAGCGGACCTGTCCACCAATCCTTTTTAATTAGTTTTTTGAGGGCATAATAAGCGGGCTTTGGCGTTGTGTCCTTTCGTAAAAGGCCGGCAGGAGCGCCAAGCCATGCATGTAAATCTCTCAAATGCCACCATGTAATCGCCTCGACCGAAGGATGTGAAAACAGCAAACGATAAAATTCAATAACTTCTTTGGTTTGACGCGCTTCACCTTCTTTGGTAGTAATCCAGTCCGTTCGTTCGGTTTCCCAGTCTTCATCGTCCTTTGACTGGAGTCTGCCGGAAAGAATCGTTATTTCAGTAAAATGAAGCGGCTTGTTGAATTTCACATATTTTTGGCAGTATTCCCACGTTGTCCGGCAGCTCCATCGGCCTGTGTGCATGTGCGATTGTATGCCTATTGCGTCAATGGGAACGCCGGCTTTAAGGCATTGTTCAATCAATTTCGGATATTCCTCGCCGCCGACCATGAAATCATTCAAAATCAAAAATGCGTTTGGATTTTCCCTCCGGGCGGCAGTAAATGCTTCCTTTATAAGCTCGACCCTGCCGATTTTAGCGCATAATCTTGTAATATTGTTCGGCTCAAGCGGGCAGTCCGGCATCTTAATCGCCTCATTAACAACATCCCAAAAATCGATAGCGCCTGCGAAATCTCTTACTTCTCTTTTAACACGGCCTATAAGCAGCGAATAAATCTCTTCGAGCGTTTTCCCCGCCAGCCAGTCCGGCTCCTGCTGATGCCAGCACAAAGGATGTCCTTTTGGTATAATATTATGTTCAAGACACCATCTTGCCTGCGATAATCGCTCATCGAAAAGGGTTATCCTGTTTGTCTGTTCGTAGCCTTTCCAGTAGAAAGCCAATGTCGTATAATTGAAAATCTCTGCAAGTCTGCGGTTGTATTCAGTATCATTTTGCGGGTCTATGCCGAAGCCGCCGCAGCCGAAGAGAAATTTGTGCCGTATCTGCCGGATTGTTGCCGGAACATTGGTTAAAGGATTTCCGTTTGAATCCATTATTAACAGTGAAACTTCTGCTGTACGGTATTGCCGGATGCGTTTTTCAATCGCTGCATCACTGAAAATATCATTATCCACAGCCTGCACAACGGCACTGAAACACAACAGGCTATTGAGAATAAGCAGCCTTGAAAAAGTCAGCACTTGATATTTTTTCATATATAAATCAACTAACGAGGTAATACTTTCATCCAGTTCTCTGCCAGCAGAGCATAATCCCTGAAGTTGATTATGCCGTCTCCGTACGGAGACGGATACATATCAAATGACGGACGACCGGACAGCCAGTGAGCGGCAAACATGCTTAAATCATCAGTGTCGACCCTGCAATCCCCCGTGCAATCACCTTTAATACAGGCATAGTAATCAGCAACCACCGCTTCAGCCGGTTTATTCTGCGGCGTATAACACGGGTCATTTAATCCGCCGGCATTAGGGTATGCCTCCCAGTTCCACCAAAATATTCCTGCCAGCCAGGTGCGGTCTTTGCACTGGCTCAACAGGGCGTTGTAACAATCGGCCTGTTCCTGTATATCGATATTATAAGGCGGCAGAGGCTTGTACCACGGAGTTTTATTGACTCCATCAAGGCTTCTATAGCCGACCTCGGTAAAAATTATTTGTTTGTTCGGCTCATTGCTGTCGCGCCAGATTTCAATGGCGTCTGCTGTTTTGTCCCAGGCGGTTTTCAGCTCGTCCGGCGTCGGATCATTTATATCGGTAAGAGGGTAATATGCATCAATTCCAATATAATCGAGTTCGTCCCACCAGTTAATATCCTTCTCCTCGTCGGGATTGGCGGCATAGGTTAAAAGGCCTGTATAACGGCTGCGAATATCCTGTATAACCTGCCGCCATGAAGATGACCAGCCCGTTGTATTTATCATTTCACAGCCTACACAGAAAAGTTCTACGTTGCGGCTCTCGGCAATATCCGCCCAGAAATTCATAAAATTCCGATATGACGCAAACCACTGCTCGGAAGGATTGATATGTGCCCGCCACGTTTCATCCCGGCAATCAACCATCGGTTTGAGCATTACTTTCATATTCAGCTCATGGCATTTATCAATTGCGTGAATCACCGATTGCGGAGTTTGGGAATAGAGAGAATAATCCGTCCCGATTACCGTAGAATTAACATCATCCTGAAACCAGAATATACATATACCTATCCAGGTACATCCAATCAGCTTTGTATTGGCAAGCGATGCATCGGAATTTTCCGTCATCAGACCGTTTGCGTCCCAGGAAATATAACTCATTCCCTTTATTTCGAAAGCCGCCGAAACAGAACACAAAAATCCGGCCATAATCATCACAATCAGCCGCCGCCGGAATATTTTCCTTGCTGCAATTCTCAGAGAATCACCTTTCGCGGTTTGTGGAGATTATTTTTTATTTTTGACTTTTGAAAACACAATACCGGCTCGCTTGCCCATCGCGGCGAAAGGAAAGTATGCAGAGCTTTCATAGCGGCGCGAAAGGCAAGGGCCTTAAATTTCGACCTTGCATATAACGATAAATAGCGAGAACTGCCTTCAGGCAGACCGATATAAACCGCCTCCAGTTGCAGCCCAAATGAGCCGACAAATTCGCACAGAGTTCGATAAGTAAAATATCTGACGTGGGCGTAAAATTCATAGCGGTCGTCTTTGCGCATCGGGTCATGAAATGTCCTGCCGGACAACAACATCGGCAGAAGATACGTCAGTCCCGAGTAATTAGGCGCAGATATATACAGATAACCATTATCATCGAGCAGCCGGTATATCTCCGAGACAAAGTGATCTATGTTTATAATATGTTCGATTGTAGCCAGTGCGATAACGGCGTCAAAAACGCCGTCCGGAAACGGAAACGGCTGTTTTTCATTGTCGATGCTGAATGAAACGGTTTTCAATCCTGCATTCTGCATTACCCTCAGACAGGTCGGGCAAATATCGTTGCAAAGGATATCAACTCCGCCGTTCGATGTTTTATAATTATCCTTTATTCTTTTTCCGACAACGCCGACGCCCGCCGCGATATCCAGTATCTTTTTATGCCCCCTGTTCTCAAAGACAGCCGGGAAAATTCTGTGTCTTTCGTGAATGCTGGGATAATCTTCTATAACATCAATACCGCCGAGCCTGGTTTCTTCGAGTTGAATCGCATCTGCTCTCATGTATTTTCTCCGCATAATACTTTTTTCGATTGTTCCGCCGATTTATTGACTTTCAATACGGCTCTGCCGGCCATACCTAAAATGGATATGTTTCTTTTGATAAAAGGCAAAGGGTCTTTGATGTCCCAGACAGCAAATATATGTGGCTTAAAATAAGGTTTAAGATATTGAATCAGGGAAAATCCGGGGATTTTTACATATTGAACAAACGTCGAAATATCCCTGGTCGCATCAATCCAGTATATATTATCTCTATAGTCCAATGCCGCAGGATATTCCCCCATCACTCTGTGCAGGTATTCAATCATCGGAAAATTAATGCCGCATTTGGCGGACAAAAGCACGGAACGATTGAAACGGCCGTTTATTTCCATCAATTTGTACACGCCGTCTCGCGGATCTCTTTTAAATTCCGCACACGAATAGCCGTTATATTGCAGGGCTGAAAGTAATTTACGCGCCGTGGTCAGAACTTCCGGTATGTGTTTGCTTATCACCACTGCCGGCACACCGGACTGCGGCGGAGACATTCTTACTTTACCGGCAGTAAATTCCACAAGCGGCTTATTGTTCCAAAAGTAAGAATTATAATTCATTCCGCAGGAATCGTCGCCGGGGATGTATTCCTGGAGCATTACGTCAAGACCTGCATCCGATGCCTGATTATATGCCGATATAAGTTCACTGGAGTTTTCCGCCCTAACCATTTTCCTCCTGAATATTTCAAAGTATTTATGGCTCTGACATGGTTTTACAAGACAGGGATAAACCGCAGTTTCCGCATAATTTTGCACATCGGCCATGCTTTGGGGAACAATCGTTTTTGGCGCAGGTATGCCAAGCGACCGCGCCAATTCATAAGTATATTTTTTATCAATCACACGCCTTGTGATTTCCCAGTCCGCACACGCCACAATATAGTGTCTGTCCAGCAGGGCCTTGTTTTTTGAAACCGCCGTCAGCGTCGCATCGTCAGCGGGAATTAAAATGCCGTTGCCCCAGCGTGCTGCACAATCAACAAGCAGGCTGATAAACTGCCGCTGCGACTGTTCGGGATGAGGGGCGGACATTTTCTCTTTGACATATTTTGAGACATATCCCATATCCTGCTTTTGATAATATACGGCTATAACCGGCACACCGAACTGCCCGAGTCCGCGTATAACGCCAAGACCGGTATTGTGAGCGGATAAAACAACGGCAGGTTTAATTTTTTTACGACGTATGTCCATTAGATACAAACGGAGTGAAACAGGTAATACTATTTTGCTCAATCAGTCTTTTACATGTCGGACATAAAATTGCAGACGGCCTGATAATGCTGCGATTTGCGCTGCGTGTCAGACTTGCAGAATAAAAATCGGCCATATCATTAGGCAAAACATGCCAGTAATGCCCTGTGTATTTATCTTTTATATATTCCAGAAATTTAACATACAGGCTCGCCGGATACTCCTCCCTGTGTCCATTTGCCTCTCCAAAACCAAAATAATCGGGATGAGTTTTAAGATGCGCCATACCGCCGTGTTGGGCAATCCAGTCCAGCTTTTTTATCCATACATCGATGTCCGTATGCCCCATCAGATTGAACAACGTAAAATCCTGCGGCAGAGTATACGGAATTTCGACATAATAGCTGCCGTTGGAAAAACCCTGTACACAAAACGGGAAAATCGTACCCGCACAGCCCCCCTGCGGCTCAAAAGGATCGGTATCGTAAGTGGAAATATCATATTGTATATTCAAATTGCCTGTCCATTCGAGATTGTGAAGCATACACGGCGAGCTGAAACCCCGGCAATCCCATTCCTGCAAATACTTGTTTATCTTTACAGACCTTTTGTCAAAATCGCTTCTTGAGTTATAAAGTTTTCCATCGTGCTTCAGGCCGTGAACGCCTACTTCAAAACCTCTTTTAACAAGATTGCGGCGAAGCACGGGGCAAACCGAATATCTTTCAGGCACAAAATAAAACGCAGACCGAAAACCGAGCCGTTCTTCAATCGCCATAACCCGTTCGCACTTGTCCTGTCCATAATCGCTTTCAACATCATGCGTAAGCAGCAGGGCAAATTTTTTATTTTCAGGCCAGCCTGTCCATCCTGCCGGCTTCTGTCCTGCCTGCCGGTAAACAGGCCAGATATTCTTATACAACGGCAGTTTCGCCTTAATACGCATTTTACGCAATGCCAGCTGCAGTTTTCGCGGCAGCAAAGGCTTGACGATATAATATATTTTTACAAGCAGCATTCGAGCAGTGTTAAATTCTGTTTATCCGATATGCTTATACAAAAGCCGGCCGCACAGCTTTAACAGCGGCACCGGCATGATTTCAAAAACATTGTGATAAGATTTCTTCAAAGCCGGCATATCCTTTACAAAGGCGTTTTGCCGCAGGTCATATCTGTAATAATTGACGATATGCTCCTGTGTTCCCCAGCCGTTTTTGAATTGTCTAAGACCCTCGTTTTCCGGCTCTGTCCGGCCGAAACAAAAACTTTGATATCCTTTCTGTGCGTATAACTTTATTGCCTCCCACATTACAAGATTGTTGGCACGCAGATGTTGATACCTGTAATCTGAGGCGCCGAATTTATATAAGGCCTTGTCCCTGAAATTAAAAAATACCGACCCGGCTATATTTTCCCCCCGATATGATGCAAGCACAACCAGACCGGCGTCTTTTGAAATAATATGCTCATATATTTTCCTGAAAAACAGCCACGGCTGGGGAGGCAAACCGTGCTTTTTTCGGGTAATACAATGCAGCCGAAAATATTCTCTCACGGCATCCAAAGACCTGCACACATTTATTTCCACTCCTTCCCGAATTGATTTCCTGATGTTTCTGCGGACGGTTTCCTTAAATCCTGAAAATATCTGCTCTGAATTTATCGCAAGTTTTAAAGTATGTCCGTAAAAAAATGTCGCAGCATCTGTTTCGGGATAATCGCCTCCTCTGATTTCCATCGATTTCCAGCCGCATTTTCGGCCATATTCCCTTACAAAACCAAGCATATTCTGCAGTTGTGCCGAATCATCGGCAATCGTCGGACAATAATCGGAAAACGGCAAAGACACACCGCGTACTCCGGTAAAAGCGCTTCTAATTTCCATCATCGCAATCAGTCCGGCAAGGCGTTTACCGCTGCGAACTGTAAAGTAAACCGGACGGTAGCCGTATGTCTCCGAAATAACCCTTGCCCATCCTGCGGTATGAAAAAAAGTCGATTCCGCCCTCGAAGCCGGCAAATTATCCCATTCACAGCATTCTATCGGATTTACAACATTAACATCATCACTTATCATTGAAGATACCGTAATAAGCGCATTCGACAGGCCGGATTTGAAATCAAACCGTTACCGCCATATAGTTCTTTATTCCTCCACAGACTCTGCGTATCTGTCCGGCAGTCAGTTCCGGAAACATCGGCAAAGACACCTGTTCTGCAGCACATTTCTCCGCAACAGGGAAGCTGCCCTGCTTATATCCGAGAAAACGATAGGCCTCCTGCAGATGTATAGGGATTGGATAATGTATTCCGCAATGAATATCTTCAGCGGCAAGGGCGCTAATAAGCGCATCGCGGTTCCGGGTACGAACAGCGTAAATGTGGTAGATGTGTGCGGCATAGTCTTTTTCAAGAGGCGTGGTTATTTCATCCACGTTTGCCAGCAGCTCATTGTAGAGCTTCGCATTTCTTCTTCGTGCCTGGTTCCATTCATTAAGATGTTTTAATTTTACGCTTAATATAGCGCCCTGAATGCCGTCCATACGCGCGTTCCATCCGACCATGGAATGATAATATTTTTTCTGCTGGCCGTGATCCCTGAACATACGGATTTTCCCGGCCAGTTCGGCATTGTTTGTCACAACGGCTCCCGCTTCGCCATAAGCTCCCAAATTTTTGCCGGGATAAAAACTAAAGCACCCTGCAATGCCCATAGAGCCGGCACGCCTGCCTTTATATTCCGCACCGTGCGCCTGGCAGGCGTCTTCAATAACATAAAGATTGTGTCGGGCTGCAATTTCCATAATCGCATCCATATCCGCCGGCTGGCCGTAGAGATGAACAGGTATAATCGCTTTGGTTCTCGGCGTAACAGCAGATTCGATGAGATTAGGGTCGATATTATACGTCTGCTCATCGACGTCAACAAAGACAGGCTTTGCACCGCAGAAAGTGATAGCCTCGGCGGTAGCCATAAAGGTATTTGGGCTGGTTATAACTTCATCGTCCCCGCCTATTCCAAGCGCTATAAGAGCCGCCCATAACGCATCTGTGCCGTTTCCGACTCCGACGGCATATTTTGTGCCGCAGAACTCCGCAAAAGCCTTTTCAAATTCCGCCACATACGGCCCCCCTGCAAAAGCACAATTTTCACATACTTTCTGTATGGCAAAATTTATTTCATGTTTGATGGATTCATACTGAACTTTAAGATCAAGAAACGGCACTTTCATCGTATTGCTCCTTTCGGTTGCTGCAAAGATTTTTTTTGTTCATCAATTTTTCTTAATATTCCGGCAGGATTCCCCGCAACAATAGTATTGGCAGGAACATTTTTGGTTACAACGCTTCCAGCCCCTACTATGGCGTTTTTGCCAATTGTTATGCCGCACAAAATCGTTGCGCTTGAGCCTATTGAAGCACCATCGCCTACCTTTGTCGGGATGCATTTCCAATCGCTTTCGCTCTGCAAGTGGCCGGCAGAGTTTGTAGCCCTCGGATACAAATCATTTATGAACGTAACGTTATGGCCGACAAAAACATCATTGCCTATATCAACACCTTCACAAATAAAGGTATGACTTGATATTTTACAGTTCATACCTATCCTGGCGCCTTTTTGTACCTCAACAAAAGTGCCTATCTTTGAGTTGTCTCCAATCTCACAGCCGTACAGATTCACAAAGTCGTAGATTTTAACTCCTTTGCCGAGTTTTACGTCCGGCGCAATTTTCTGCATTAGTCAGGCCCTGCCTTTCCTGTAATCAAATTATTAATAACATTTAAATATGTCTTTTGGTTATGGCTCCAGTTTATAGGCTCAAAGCGGCGATAGGCGTTTTCCACAAGCTGCCGCCGTTTTTCGGGGTTCTGGTGCAGTTCCACAATACAATCGGCCAGTTCCTCATGGTTTCCAGGCTCAAAAAACATAACGGATGAATCGTCAAAACTTTCTTCAATTGCACCAAGACGGGAAACTATCACCGGCTTCTTACACGCGACGTATTCAAAAAGTTTATTAGGCTGGCAAAGTTCCGAAAAAGGCGAACGCAAAAGAGGCACGATACCTGCATCCGCAGAAGATATTAAATCTCTTACGCGGTCAAAAGGCACTAATCCGGTAAAGGTAATAATATCCAAACATCCGAGCTTTTCAGCTAATACGCGAATATCCTCATCACGTCCATAGCCGGCTATAATCAGCCTGACTTTTTCAATTTTCCTGCGCACAATCGGCAAAGCGCGTATAATCACGCCCTGACCATATCTTTCCTCTATCATTCCATGAGTCATCAGGGTAAAATCGTCTGCGGCAGTCCGGCTTACCGCATCAGGATAAAATTCCCTGCCAGGCACATTTCTAACAATGTGTATTTTATTTTTATCAGTGCCTCGCTGAACGAACCGCTGCCGAATGGTCTCATTCACCGTCAGAGCCGTATCGGCATATTTTAAGGAAAGCCGTTCAAAGAGAGTTATCAGCTTTATTAACCACTTGTTATTTTTGGAATTATATTTGGTGGCAAACAATTCCGGAGCAGGCTCCTGCATATCCAGCAGTATTTTCGCTCCAAAAATGCGGGGTATTATCGTAACAAACACCAGGGCATCCGGCATCGTATTAACCTGGATGCATTTATAGCGGTTTTTGAAAAAAAGCAACGTAATGAATACTGTCATTTTAAAAAACGACAGACCGTATTCATACGCATACCTTAACATAGAACTGCGTTTATGTTGGTGCGAAAGCCTGTAAATGCGCACGCCGTCAACTTCCTCTCTCGTCTTTTGCCCGTCAATCCGCAAACATAAAACGTCCGCCGCATATCCCGCCTGAACAACAGTTCGCACTTCCCTGAAAAGTCTGGGGTCCCGCGGATAATAGCCGTGCCGAACCAGGCAGATTCGATGCTGCTGTGGTCTGCCTGCTGCCGTTTTGTTATTGTCAGATATGTCTGTCAGAACCGGCTTTTTGATGCGAAAGGCATTTTTAAAAAGGCACATCTGCTCCTGTCGGATATATTTCAGAACATCCGGCGGTACGGCGATTTCCTCGCGCCGTAAAAACGCCAGTATATAACCCCACAACGTCAGCAGCTCCGCAATAATATACGGCCTTTGCAAACGCGACAAACATCTTGCAGTCTCATACCACAGCATATACCCCATCGAATAGTGGTACCTGCCCAAATTGATTCTTGCGGTGCGCAAATCCGCTCCGGCTGTTCCACTTTTCCTGTGATGAAATGCCTCCAGTTGCGGAAAAGTTTTGACATCCCACCCTTTTTTTCGCGACATAACCTCGGCGACGGCATCTTCACCGCCCTTCTTCAGCGGTAGATAACCTCCAATATCATTATAGCATTGCCTGCGGAAAGTCTGAACACACCCGGCAACACTTCTGTCAATATTCCCGCGCATCCGCACCCATTTACCGTCGTGCGGCTCAAATATCACGCCTCCGGCAATTCCCAGTCGCGGCCTGTCTTTGAATATCTCAAAAAGTTTTTCATAATAATCAACGCCAAACGTTACATCCGCATCAAGATTGCCGATAAAGTCATATTCAGCCCCATTGAGATTTTCAACGCCGGTCCTGACGGCATAAACCTTCGACGCAAAATCACGATTGCTGTCAGATGTTTTTTTGACTAAACGAATAAAATCGTAATCACCGGCATATCGAGCAACTACCTCATCCGTGCCGTCCGTCGAACCGTCGCTTACTATAACCCATACTGCCGGCAAAAGAGTCTGAGATACAACAGATTGAATTGTTCTTTCAATGTTGGCCTGTTCATTTCGGGCTGCCGTTACAAGAGCATATCGACCGGTCCGGCTTTTAGACTGCATGAATCCTCCCGCTTACCGGAATAAAACTTACAGCGGTCAGGCTGTTAGTTTCAACAGCGGTTGCCGGCACAGGCAGTCTTTGTGCCATAATTAAAAACAGCCAAAACACCAGCGACGTGAGAATCTGACTGCCCGAAACTATCGAGGTTTCAAAAAAATTCAGGACTATACCCTGGACAAGCATAATTAAAATAAGAGCTTTGTAATTGCTCGGACACAGACGGACAACCTGCTGCAACGGAATCAACACTAAACTCAGCCAGATTAAAAGACCAGGCAATCCCAGTCCGACAGTTATGGACAGGTATCCGTTATGAAGAGAAGCCCTTGCACTGCCGGACCATAAAAACTGTCCTTTTTTCTGAAATCTTTGATCGCTCCATATCTTACCTGCAACCCCGTAGCCGTAGCCTGTAATCGGTTTTTCCTTAATAAGACGTATACAGCCCTGCCAGAATTCGGTCCGGCCGGTTAAATTAGTTATATCCGACGTGCTGCGTTTAAAGCCGGCCGGCTTTAAGTGCAGCAGAAAAATAACGCCGAATATCACTATTAAGACAAGCACAAGTATTTTAGCCGCGTTGTTCAGCTCGGCTTTGCCGGACATAATGGGCCACAGAAAAAAGCCGATTACAGCCGTTATTAACGAACTGCGAGACCCCGACAGAATATGCATAAGGAAAATTATGCAGAACAAAAACGCAAGCAGCAACTTTCCAATAATGTCATTAAAACGGGAATACTGCCACATCAAAATCGGGTACGAAAGCATACAAAATGCACCAAGGGAATTGGGATGCTCAAGCAGTCCCTGAAAACGGTCGGGCATTATCGACGACCGCACCCTGCCGGGAAATAATGCAAAAGCCGTAATATTTATTACAATGCCGCATATCATAATCATACAATAGATATTCAACACCTTATCCAGCCGCATTCTGTCGTTCAGCCAGCAGTAAAAACCGCACAGAAAAAAGAAAAAAAACACAAATTCCGCAGAGCGGATTACGGTGTATTTTTTGTCAATAGAGTATAAGGTCGAAAACAGCGCATAAAATACGAAACCGCCGAGCAGTAATAAATAAGGCAATCCTTTGTTATGCCCGTTATGCTTCTGCTGATTGTGTCGCATTAGCTGAAATATGCCGATTGTCCCGGCCAGAACGACCATCGATATTCTTATGTACGTCCCCAAAGTCGGCGCACTTTCCATATCGCCTTCATGCCCCGGATTAAACAACCAGTGCACCCACGGCGAAAGAAGAATCAGGGCAACCGCCGATTCATATCTTTTGAGAGAATAAAGAACGATAAGCAGTCCTGCTGCAAAGCCGACAAGAAACAATAATATCAGCGGCACAATGTCATGACTTGAAAACGAGTTCATTTATTCTCATCTTCCTTGATTATACTTACAGGCCGAACAGGAACAGCAGGCCGGAGAAATAAAGGCAGAAAGACCGTGCCTTTTCCCACAACGGTCTTCAAAAGCAATTTTTCCTGTTCGGTATAAAAACCGCTGAAATGAAGAACAAATGCCATCAAACATCCCGCCGCAATATTTATCACGCAGTATGTGCCGATGCCTGTCTTAAGCAGGGTCAAATTTAATATAATCACGGCAATAAATAAACATACGGCAATTCCCAGTCTCTTCAGCTCAACAGGTATCGGGAACTTCTGATTGCCGATTATGAACAATGATAAACCTACAAACATATATGAAAAATTTGTGGCAATAATTGTGCCGTAATGATTCATTCGCCGGGTAAGTACATAATTTAACATCACGGAAAAAACCGCACCCACAGTCATTATCAGGCCAATGATATGAGTTTTCCGCACAGCCGTCAGAAAAGTCTCGGCAAAATAATATATGCCGATAAACGCCATTCCGGGCAGCAGCCATATAATTACATTGTAAGCCGGCAAAAACTCCGGCGGAGCTATATACGGCAGCAGAAGTCTGGCCGTAAAAAGCAGCCCGAACGACACTGCCGATATGGCAAGCACAAGATAAGTGAGCAGCGATGCCATTTGCTTTTTGACATTCGGATTGGAAAGGTTGGCAAAAATAAAAGGCTGAAACGACATCTGAAACGGCAGTATCAGCGTAATAGCCAGCACCGTAGCCAGCTTTTGCCCAAGAGAATATATTGCCACCGCTTCGAGTCCCGCAAAAAGGCTGAGAAAATATATACCTGCGCCCATTATTACAAGTTCACTGGACATAGAGAAAATCAGCGGAAGGCCAAACTTCATAAGCGACGGTATCAGACTAAGCGAAACTCTAACGCCTGTTTTTGAAAATATATCAATCGCTATCGGCAAAAGAATAAATGCGTAAGCTATAATCCTTGCCCACAAGGCGCCGAATATGTCCATTTTCAAAACACACAGCAGTATATAACTTGCAACCAGAACTATCCCCGCTGAAACAAGCGCAGCGGCCATAAACTTTACAGATTCATTACGAGCCCTGTAATAATCCATCAGGTGAATGCTTAACGACTGACACATGGATATGCAGCAGACAAGAAAAACGCTCAATGACACATTTTCGGAATGAAGGATACTGCGAAAAACCGGAACAAGCAGCGTAACGGACAGCCCTGTTACCGCAAGTCCCGCCAGTATATTTATAAAACACGAAGTGCCAAGCAGTGCGGAAATGCGACTGTCTTTTTCATATTCCCCGGCAAAACGCACAACAGCCGGCCTCATACCGCAATTCATCAGTATAAGCATAAATTCATTCGTAAGCAGCAAAGCCATCAGCATGCCGTAATCTTTTATTGCAAGCGAATGGGTGTATAATGGAATCAGCAGAAAACTAACGGCACGCAGGCCGATATTTCCAATCGCGTAAACAACCGTATTTTTTCCAAAGAGCTTTAGACTCATTTCTTATCGCTTCACTTAAAATCCATTTTAGGGCATAGTTAGCCCCGAGATTTATTCGCGGGGTTTCTTCAATCCAAAATCCAAAATCTAAAATCGCAACGCAGCGGTTCTAAACCGCACAACTCTGGCGCACGGCGGTTCTTGAGGGAATTTCAACTCTGCTTCCGCCGTTTTTAAGCGAAATAGACGCCGCTTCGAGTATCTGAACCACTTTCAATCCTTCTATGCCGCTGGAATCCGGCCTGGTTTTTTTCTCTATGCATTCCAGAAAATGCTGACATTCCACTTTCAAAGGCTCTTTCTGCTGAAGATGGGGAACATGCACATCTCCGTAATGATAGGAGTAATGAAATTCCGCAAAAGTATCGTAATGCGGCGGTACCGTTACCCGCTTGTCATATATCTTTATCTTTTCCATCGGCTCAATATCGTCATACAAAAGCATTTTTTTTGTGCCGACAAAAGTCATTTCTCTCACCTTATTTGGGTCAAGCCAGCTGCTGTGAATAGTGGCAAAACCGCCGTTGTTGAAATTCAGCGTTATATTGGTTACATCCTCAATGCCGCGGTTTATATGAGCCTTGCCCTGACAATTCACCGATACGGGATCTTCCTTCATAAGGTAAAGGATAATTGAAATGTCGTGCGGCGCAAGGTCCCAGGCCACATTAATATCCTTCTGGAAAAGACCTAAATTTAGCCTTCTGGAACTGACGTATTGAATATCGCCCAGCTCGCCGGAGTTAATTATTTCCATAATTTTCTGAATAGGCTGAGAATACAGAAAAGTATGCCCGACCATAAGCGTCAGATTCCGTTCGTCGGCTAATTCTATCAGTTCCTCGCATTGCACAACAGAGGATGCCATTGGCTTTTCCAAAAAAGTATGCTTGCCCGCCTTTAAGCTGTGTTTGGCCATTTCAAAATGAAAACGCACAGGCGTAGCAATTACAACCGCATCAATTTCCGGGTCATTGATGATGTCATCATAACGACACGTCGTCTGCACCGCCGGATAAAGCGATTTCATGTGTGTCAGCCGGTCGGTACTGAGATCGCATATCGACTTTACCCTGCAATCGGAAAGTGAATGTAAATTGCGAATAAGGTTTGGTCCCCAGTATCCGCATCCGGCCACTGCAACATTAATCATTTTTGTCATCTCCTTTTCTCTGTAGTTTTTTGTTATGCATACCGTCTTTAATTTGCAAAAAAATGGCGGCGGGAGTCAATAACAGAATTTTTAAATCCAGCCAAAAAGACTTTTGTCTCCAGTATTGAACATCCAGACACACCATTTTATCGAACGTCAGTCTGTTTTTGCCGCTCACCTGCCACAATCCGGTCATTCCAGGCACGGCATCAATGCGTTCTCTGTGCCACGGCTGATATTCTCTGTATTCGTACGGAATAGGCGGACGAGGACCGACCAGCGTCATTTCGCCGCGAAGAACATTGAGCAACTGCGGCAACTCATCAATACACGATTGACGCAGAATTTTCCCGAACGGAATCAATTGCAGCCTGTCATCCAGCTTGGTCATTGGTTTTGCCGTACAGCCGTTTTGTGCATTGCCGTTAATCAGCTCTGCAAGATACTGCTGATGAGATGCGGTATTGTTATTCAATTTCATTGTGCGGAACTTCCACATTGTAAATGGCTTTCCCATATAACCTATTCGCTGCTGTCTGAAAAAAACAGGCCCGGGCGACACAATTTTGATGAGAATAATGATAAGAAGCATAACAGGTGATAATAAAATCAGTCCCAGCAGGGCGCCTGCTATATCCATAGCGCGCTTCCAGGCAGGCAGCAGGCTGTTTGCAAACGCATACTGATTTTCGGCGGAATTCCGATTATCGCGCGAACTTTCGCCTGTTTTGCCGTCAAACAGCCAGTTGAAGGGATGGGTATATATGGAATATTTAGGCATTACAGCTCCCCCCGACATCAGGGGGCTTATGCTCTCGACCAGCCGCTTTGCACCGCTTTCGGATGTGTACGGCAAAATAATGCCTATATGCCGGCTGTCGAGCCGGCCTGCCTGATCCGTCGAGCGGATGCGTTTGGCAAGTATTCGTTCCAGACGGCGGTTTTGAGCGGACTTTAAATTTAAACCGTCCGTTTCAAATACCACAAGCGAAAGAGGCTTACCGCTGCGAATAGAACGAATTCTCTCATATTCAAGAATAGAGTAAAACCGACAGGCAGGATGAATGCCGGACAATTTCCCGACCGGCCGGTCGTTCACAAACGATACTGATTCCATCTTCCCGACGTCGCCGGCAGCCGGGCGGATTTCGTGTTGCTTTCCTTCCGCTGTAAATTTTGTCATAATCTGTTGTATAACCATCCGGGTATATGAAAACGCCTTTTATTAAGAACAACGCCAAGAATATTTGCATTTGATTCCATCAAACAGATTTTTGCCCTTTGCACTATCTCCCACCGCAGCCGCTCCGCAGCTACGGTCAGAACTGCGCCGTCGCACAAACCGGCAATGCGGGCGGTACTGCCGGACTCGTTTAACGGCTCAGTATCGATTACAATAAATCGATAGCGCTTTTTCATTAAATCGAGAAATTCCGCTAATTTTTCAAAATCAGGGGCTTCAGCGGCATTGCCGTTCGGATTTCCTGCCGAAAGGATATGAATATTCCGCATTGACAGCGGTTGTATCGGCAGTGTGCCGTCCGCAAGAACATCAATCAGCCCCGGCGAAAGCTTTGTCTTAAAAACCCTGTGGACCGCCGGATGCCTGATATTTGCATCTATCAAAAGCACCTTATCTTCACTGTAACGCCGTGCAAGCGTAGCTGCAATATTTGCCGCAACCGAGCTGACCCCCTGCCTGCGCCGACAGCCGACCACTGCAAGCAAATACGGCTCATCGGAAGAACCGTTGAAATTCAGCGGCAGTTCTCCAAGACAGTTGTAGTACTCGACTATCTTCGGCGGCACTTCCAGTCTTGCCGAGGAATGCTCGACTATTGCACCACTCATCGGCGGATGTTCAGGAAGTTTCAGCACAGGGAAAACCGGACTCATTTGAATTGTCGGTATAGAGGCCAGCGTTCGCAGATTCAGCTTTTCTTCCACTTCCTGAGGCGTCCTGATGGAGTGATCCAGATATTCTGAAAAAATCGCCAGAACTATCGAACCAACAATACCAAGCAAAAATCCCGTCGCAAGATTCAGCAGCTTGTTGGGGCGTATTGCCTTTATCGGAAGCGTCGCCGCCTGCACAACACTTATATTTGAGATTCGCTCATTTTCCATTGCATAGTTAATGCGGGCCTGTTCAAGGTTTTCAGAATATTTGCGGTAATTCGTTTCATGAATATTCACCTCTCTTGTCAAAAACGCAATTTTGGCCTCTGCCTCGTTCAGCGCCGTCAACTCCGCCTGTGCCTCGGCAAGCTGTTTTTTTTGTGCCTCATTTTTGGCCTTGTGAGAAGCAGCGGCGGCCTTTTCAGCCAGCAATACCGATTCAAGCTGCTCATAAGCCTTGGAAAGCCCCTGCGTTATCTGTGTGCGGTTAGGGTCTTCCTTCCCGAGCAGCGCCTCAGCCTCGGCAATTTCTCTGCGAATCGCCCGTACAACCTCGCTTTCTTCGGTAAAGTTAGCTCTGAGTTTCAGTTCCTCAAGCCGGCGCTCAAAGAGTTTTTTACGCATTTCATCTACGGATGAATTCGGAAGGCCCGTGGTTGCCTCGGTCATTATCATTTTAG
>DYLR01000028.1 GCA_020721975.1 Blastopirellula marina
ATTTTAACATTTTGAGATTTTTATGAAAATTTTTTCAAATATTGTGAACGGTTACAAGATGACAAACTTCAGGACAAAACATCATAACTGCCACAAAATAATTAGCAAGACTATTTACAACGGACAAGGTTTGTTTATAATGAAAGTGTAGTAAAATGTTCCGTCAGGGTTAAGAATATCAAAATCGCTATTTACAACGGACAAGGTTTGTTTATAATGAAAGGCCTGTTGCGAAAGGGAAATATTATGAAGATTTCAGCAAGTTATTGGATGTTCGAGGGCGGCCTTGAGGCCAAAAGACCCGTTGTCGAGGCTATGCAGGAAGCCAAAAAGCTCGGTTTCGACGCAATAGAGCTTTGCATCGCAGACCAGGGGGTTCTGACTGACAAAACCACACAGGAACAGTGTGAGACGCTAAAAAAGCAGGCCAAACAAGTCGGCATTGAAATTTCAAGTCTTGCCAGCGGACAAAGCTGGTTCACATCGCCCAGCGCAAGCGATGACCAAACCAGAAAACGTATAGTCGCCTTTACCAAAAGCGCGCTTCAGGTTGCAAAATGGCTCGGCACTGACGCATATCTCTTTGTCCCCGGTGCGGTGGATGTATTTTTCAATCCGCAAAGCGAAGTTGTGCCTTATGACGTATGCTACAAACGGGCTACACAGGTTGTTCGCAGCCTTGTTTCAACCGCAGAAAAACTCGGCGTGAGCATCTGCATAGAAAACGTATGGAACAAATTTCTGCTCAGCCCGCTTGAGATGAAAAATTTTATCGACAGCTTCAAATCAAAACGTGTTGGCTCGTATTTCGACGTGGGCAACGTCATTTTGACCGGCTATCCTGACCAGTGGATACGCATTCTCGGCAGGAGAATCAAGCGGGTTCACATAAAAGATTTCAAAAAATCTGTCGGCACGGTTGAAGGTTTTGTTGACCTGCTCGAGGGTGATGTCGATTTTAATGCGGTTAAGAAGGCATTGGCGGACATTAAATATAACGGCTATGTAACGGCAGAAATGATACCATTTGCCGCGGGCAGACCGGAAAAGACCGCCGCTGCAATGATTAAGATTTTCAAAAAGTAGAAAAAAGGATATAGGCACAAATATTTAGTCCGAGATTTATTCGCGGGGTTCTTTCAGAGCCGCGAACGTTAGTGAGCGGTCAAAAACACAAGGAGCATAAAAATGATTAACGTTGGAATAGTCGGTTTAGGTTTCATGGGCAAGATGCATTTTCGCTGCTACAAGGCGATGAAAGGTGTGAGAGTTGCTGCGATATGCGATAGCGATACAAGCAAATTCAAGGATACCGCCGGCACTGCCGGCAATATCGCCGGGGCCGAAAAACCGCTGGATTTTACAGGCATCGGCCTTTACAATGATTTCGGAAAAATGCTTGCCGAGACCAGACTCGATGCGGTTTCAATCACGCTGCCGACATATCTGCATTGCCAATACACGTTAAAGGCCCTAAAGGCCGGACTTAATGTAATGTGTGAAAAACCCATGGCTATGACGGTTGCCGAGTGTCAAAAAATGGTCGATGCAGCGGCAAAGAGCAAAAAAATACTGCAGGTAGGCCACTGTATAAGGTTCTGGCCGGAATATGCGTATGTTAAAAAAATTGTCGATTCCGGCAAATACGGCAAAGTGCGTGCAGCGACTTTTCAAAGGCTAAGCCTAACCCCTGTCTGGTCGTGGCAGAACTGGATTTTGACCGGACCTAAAAGCGGCGGAGCATCGCTCGACCTGCACATTCACGACAGCGATTATGTACAGTACCTGTTCGGCCTGCCAAAAGAGGTTTCCAGCAGAGCCGTTCAGGGACCCAGCAAAGATTACGACCATATTGTTACCAGCTATTTGTATAATGACGGTAAAGTTATCACCGCAGAAGGCGGCTGGATGATGACGCCGGGCTTCGGTTTCGAAATGAGCTTCAATATAATTCTTGAAAAAGCGACGATTTCCTATGACTGCACAAAAACACCTGCATTCAAAATAGCCCCGGCCAAAGGCAAAGTGATTACGCCGACCGTTGCCGCTGGCGATGGCCATTCGCTGGAACTGGCGCACTTTATCAAAGCCGTTTCGGGCAAAAAAACGCCGGACATAATTACCCCGGCCGATTCGCTTAATTCGGTGAAGATTGTATTAGCCGAGAAAAAATCCGCGTCAACAGGCAAAAAGGCAGTGATAAAATGAAAGTATGCGGCAACTGGCCCATCGGCGTATGTTCATGGTCGCTGGATAATAACGCAAAACTGCTCGGTGAAATAAAATCACTTACCGGCATTGACAGGATTCACCTTGCACTTGGCCCGGCCATTGACGGCGTTGAAGGCTATATCGACAACATATTAAACGCCGGGTGGATAATTTCAGCCGCAATGGTCGGTTTCGCCAACGAGGATTATTCAACGCTCGAAACCATTCGCCGTACCGGCGGAATTGTGCCGGACGACTGCTGGCCGGAAAACAAAAAGCTGCTGCAAAAAGCAATAAAACTCACTGCACAATTAAAGGTGAAATTTCTTGAGTTTCATTTCGGCTTCATTGAAATGAGCGATTCCGCTTATGCCCGAAAACTGCTCGACAGGGCAAAAACCGCAGCGGATATGGCCGGCGAAAATGGAGTTCAAATATTATTCGAAACCGGCCAGGAGACCGCCGAGACGCTAAAGCGGTTCATCGAATCGCTCAATCATCGCTCGGTTGCAATAAACTTTGACCCGGGCAATATGATTCTTTACGGCAAAGGCAGACCGCTGCAAGCCGTTGAGATGCTCTCTCAATGGATAAAACATGTGCATATTAAAGACGCTTTGCCTTCGGATTCGCCGGGCAAATGGGGACGGGAAATGGCCTGGGGCTGCGGGCAGGTCGGCGGGGACAAATTTCTTCGCAAATTAAAATCGCTCGGCTTCAGCGGCGCAGTCTCAATAGAACGCGAAGCCGGCATAACGCGAACAGACGACATCAAATCCGCTGTGGAAAAACTCAGCGCATTCAATGGCTGAAAAACCGCTAAATCTGATTCCGCACGACTGCCCAAACATCCGCATCGCAATAGCAGGTATGGGTAAAATGGGGACATATCATCTGACCGCCGTAAAGCAATTAATTGACGGCGATTGTGAAGATTATTACAAATTCTATATCAACAGTTATTTGAAAAAGTTAAAAATCTGCGGCATTTGCGACATTTCACGCGAACGTCTGGCTCAATATCCTGATATTCCGCAATTTATCGACTGCGACGAAATGCTTGAAAAGACCGCTCCGCATATTCTAATCGTTGCCACACCCCCTGCGACCCATTTCGATATCGCAAATCTCTCGCTTGGCCTGGGCATACACACTTTCGTCGAAAAACCGATAGTTGCCCGCAGTGAACAATTAAAGCTGCTGCTCAATACAGCCGAGCAAAACGGCTGCCGGCTGATGTCCGGCCATGTCGAGCGGTACAATCCCGTGGCGGTGAAACTCGTTTCACTGCTCAAAAACGTCCGCCCGCCGGCTGAGGAATATTCGTTCGTTCGTACACAAATTCACGACCCGCGAATCGCCGACAACATCGTAGTTGATAAACTTATACACGACCTTGACCTTGCGATTTACTTTTTTGGTAAAATCAAAAATTTCCGGCTTTTATCCGTAAGACACACCGGCGGCAAACCATTTGAAGTCCGCGTCAATATCGAGCACGAAAATGCCGTTGCGGGGCAGTTGTTTGTTTCGTGGCTCACACAGGACGGCGAAAAACGGCGGCAGATAGAAATTACTCAGGGCGGACATCGCTGGAATGGCGATTTTGTTCAAAAACGGCTGTGGGTTGACGGCCATGAAATAAGCTGCCGGATCGAGGGAATGATTAAACCGTCTAACAATCAGATTAAAGACGAGATAGTTGATTTTATCGGGTACTCGACTGAAATTTCACTGATTAAGGATTTTTCGCCGCTGCTGACCATTGACGAAGTGGTTCAGACCACCGACTGGCTTGAGCGTATCAATGCCGCCGCGATAATCTGAAATTTGGTAACACTTTAGCCGTTTGTTATGAAATGCGGAAAAATGGGGACTGGCACAAGCGCAGCGGCGTTCTTACGCCGCCAGACGTGCCTGTACCCTTTTTTACGAATTCGGCTAAAGTGTTACGAAATCTGAAATTCATCCAATAAACTCGTTGCCTACCTTGCGGGCACGAGCCGGCTTGTCGAGGTCAATTCCAATGCTCAATCCCACCTCAACAAGAATATTCCACCCTGCGGCTAAATAGACGAAATTCTGCAACTGCCCCACCGCTGGCGTTTTCAGCGTCGGGAAAATCGTATCCTCGTCGCTAACGGCAAATACCTTCATCCCCACGCCGTCAACAAGCACCTGCTTAAATTTCTCCTGTTCAGCGGCAAACGGATTTACCACAATCACCACATCGTCGGGATTCATTACTTCTTCAATGCCGTGCACTGCGTAAGTGCCTTCAAGAAAATCGCTCTTTTTCCGGGCTATCTCATTGGTCTTGAGAGTAAGCTCCTCGGCAACGCCGTCATTGCGACCGGCAAAATATATTGTGCCAGCCTTCGCAACGGCTTTTATCATTTCCTGCGGAATCGGCATAGCCATCGCCTTATGAACAGCGTCGGCAAGTTTATTGAGTTTCCCGGCCAGGCTTTTTCCCTGAAACCGCTCCAGCAGCTCCACATAAAACAAAGCCTGCTCAGCAACGCTTTTTGTCGCCGCTACCGCGTCCTCCTTGCCGCAGCTTAAAAGGAATCCCTGGTTCGACAGCGCCTCAAGCGGCGTATTGCTGTTGGCTGTGAGGGCGAAAAGATTGTTATAACCTACTTTTTTAAGCCTGTCGAACAGCCAGATTACTTCTTTGGTTTTACCGCTGTTGGATGCGCCGAAGACCGTGAACCCGCGAAGGTCATATTCGCCGCACTGTCTTGCGCCGTCGGTTGCAAAATTTATGTCTATTCCAGCCCGTCTTGCCGCGAATATGGCGTTTTTAGCGGGGAATATCCTGCTTGAGCCTTCGCCTGTGAAAAGAATTTTGCCCGTTTTCTTTATGGCCTCGATGGGTTTTTGAACTCCGGTGAGCTTAAAATTGCGGATAATATCCGCCGTTTGCATCATTTCACGACACAGTGCAAACCGAGTGTACTTTTCCGTGTTTTGCATATAATCTATTCCTTAAACAATTTGGAGTAGATTATATTTGTTGACCAAATTATTACAATAATAATTTTATCTCGGTCTGCCCGGGCCGCCGCCCATACCGCCGGGACCAGACATTTGAATGCCTCTTTCCTCTGCCCGTTTTCGCAATGCCCGCATAAACGCTGTCGCCGATATGACCATCGGCATACAGATACATTACTGAGCCGCGAATATTCTTTTTACCATGAAACGGCCCATAATCATACATCACATGGACCTGCGTTGCGCCATATCTCCTTGCCAAAAATGTCTTCTCAACTTTTTGATTGCCGAGCATAGGATTATATTCATAACTTGAGAGCCTTCGGTCTCAAAATAAGTTTTGCCGCAATCTCTGCCCTGGCTGGTATCAGCGACACATTTTAACACTTTGGTATCGCCCAGATAAGGTTTGAGAACGTCGCATATTCTCGGCAGGTCGTTAAGCTCCTTTGACGGCAATTGTGATGCTTCTGGCATTATATCCCGGCTGTCTGCCAGATACATCCGAAAGGCAAGACCGATATTGTGCAGATGGGCTTTGCAGACCGTCTTTTTGGCGATTGCGCGAGCTTTGTTTATCGTCAGAAATGTAATAGACAGCAACAGCGAAATGATGCCGATAACGACCAATAATTCAACCAAAGATAAAAGCCGTTACGGCACGATAGCGGTACATTCTTATCCTGCATTTTCCGCAAATGGCCTCATACCCGCCAATGACGTTTGGCGAAATTGATTTATTGCAAAAAAATTGCGGTTTTTTACTTTCCAGACCCTAGGGTTTCAGTAAGCTTCTGCGGCACATTTGCCTGCACATTGCTTTCCTGGCCTCCAATCAGCAGCCGTCCGTCCGGCACATATTCTATCCGCTCATCTTCGCCGGGCATCTGCGGAAAAACGCTCTTCGGCAGGCCGCTCACCAGCTCTTCAATACGCACAATCTGATTTTCAGCCATTGATTTATTCGCTGCAATCCCCGTCAATATTGAATACGCTCCCTGAACATAATCTGCCGAACGGCGCAGCGGGTCCGGCCTGGGCTGACCGAAAATATCTTTGAGCATTTCTATGTCGCCGCCGCCGTGACCGCCTGCACCGCTGCGAACCGGCACATTATACGGCGTCTTGAAATGCGGATAAATCCTGATAGTCGTGCCTTCAGGCTTCAACGCTCCCTGTACAGAACCGTCGCCGTTCACATAAGACGTCTCCTGACAGGTATGCTCAAGTCTGCCTTTTGTGCCGTTCACCGCAAGACGGTAGCCCTCCCACGAACAAAAAGCATTAAGACAATAGCTCAATATCGCCCCGCTCTGATAGCGAACCACAATATTCATTGAGTCCTCTATGTCTATCTGGTCGCTGAATACACAGCGGTCGCGAAAATATCCGTCATATTTTTCACAATCAACATAAAGCTCCCGCATTGTCGGCCAGGCATTCATATTCAGATAAAAATTGCACTTTTTGCTTACAGGACAATCTGTGCAACGCTCACCGTGACTGGCCAGCCCATATCGCTCGGCCTGTTTGGGAGTATAAAACAGTCTTGCCCCCATAGCAGCAACCGACTGAGGCGTCGAACCTATCCACCAGTTCACAAGGTCGAAGTGATGCGTTGCCTTGTGAACGAGCAGACCGCCCGAATTTGCCTTGTTGCGATGCCATCGGCGAAAATAATCCGCTCCGTGGTTGGTATCCAGCAGATATTGAAATTCCACGGAAAGTATTTTACCGATTATGCCGCTGTTGAGCAGCTCCTTGACCTGACTGCGCGGCGGAGCATAACGATAGTTAAACGTTACCCGCACCTTCTTGCCGGTCTTTTTGACGGCATCAATGATCTGCTGGCATTTCCCTGCGTCTATAGTCATCGGCTTTTCGGTTATAACATTACAGCCGGCATACAGCGAACGGCAGATATAGTCGTGATGAGTGCTGTCCATAGAACAGACGATGACAGTATCAGGCTTGTGTTCAGCCAGCATTTTTTCGAAGTCATTATGATTATAAAGCTTCAGGTTCGGATAGGCTTTGGATAATTCTTTTCGCGCCAATTCCAGCCGGCCAGGATTCTTATCACACACAGCCAGCAATTTTGACGAGTCTTTGAACAAATCGGCAAGGGCTTCCTTGAACATCAGCGACCGCCCGCCGACACCAACTATTACATAAGTCTGCATTTTTACCGCAATCTCCTAAAACTAAAAATAAAAAAATATCAACACCTTCTGTTGTTAGCAGGTCTGTTTAGTCATTTATGCCGGGACGCAATTATATCTGCCCTATGATTGCTTATCAACCAATGATTTAGGCATCCTCTAAACAATTCTTATTCAATTGGCCGATAAAATCAAATGAAAACCCTTTTTGGTTGACAGTTAAACTGGATAAATTATAATGGCCTAACCTTTTGAAATAATTAACATTGGGATAACATAAACAGTTGTTTAGGGTATATTTATACTCCTAACCAGTCATTTTTTGGGGTTTGTCGGAGATTATCTATGTCGTTAAATCGCCCGGTATTAGTATTATCGTTATGTCTTGTTATTGCAGCGATTAGCTTTGCTCAGGAACAGACCGTAAAAGATTATTGGGATGATTTTCTGCATTACACTGCGATAGGCAGGCTCGACCTGGCACAGGGGTTTGCCCAGAAATTGCTTGACGCCGAGCCATCGCCGCAGGAGCTTCTGGAGCTTAGCGAGCAAAATCCGCGGGGATACAGCATATTGCTGCGCGTCCATGAAAACAACCCTCAAATGCAGCAATTTACCAGCAAGTTGCTCGAAATCATCGAAAAAGGCCGTTACGAACGCCGAACCGACCCCAAAATTATTACTGCCGAGATTCGCAGGTTAAGCAGTACCGTTCGCGGCAATCTCACCGCTATAGTTCGCCTTCGCAATGCCGGCGAATATGCTATTCCATATATGATTGAAGCCATAAGCGACCCCGCCAGACAAAGCGAATTTGCTCCGGTTGCCGGCGCATTGTCCGAACTGGGCAGAACTACCGTCCGGCCGCTCACCGCCGCCCTGCAAACCGAGCAGATTACCACCAAAGCGGAAATCATCAAGGCCCTCGGCAGGCTCGGTTATCCTGAATCGCTGGGCTATCTCAAATATATCGCCGAGAAAGATCCTTCGGCTGAAATGCAAAAGCTGGCTGTCGAATCAATAAATCAGATTGATAAACAGGCAGCTAATCTGTCCGCGGCGGAGCTGTTTTTCCGGCTGGCAGAGTCTTATTATTATCACGCCGAGTCGCTCGCCCCGCCTTCAGACTACAACACCGCAAATATCTGGTTCTGGGATGCAAACAGCAGAAGCCTTAAATTTGAACCTCTCAACAAGGCCTATTTTTTTGATATGATGACGATGCGCTGCTGCGAATGGTCGCTACGGGCGGACGAAAACACGGGAAAGGCTATTGCACTTTGGCTGGCGGCTTTCTACCGGGCTGAATCGGCGGGAATTGAAATGCCGAAATATTTCGGGGACGGCCACGCCGGGGCAATGACTTACGCCACAACCGCCGGCGCGGAATATCTGCATATTGCTCTGGCACGGGCAATTAAGGATAATAATGAAGTGGTAGCTCTCGGCATAGTCGAGGCCCTGGCTCGCAATGCCGGCGAAAAATCGCTTATGTTCCGAATTGAAGCCGATCAGCCGCTGATGCAGGCTTTAAGGTTCAACAGCCGTTCGGTCAGATATAGTGCGGCCATTGCAATCGCCCAGGCCGGGCCTGTTGAAAACTTTGCCGAAAAAAATATCGTTGTTGAAAATCTCATCGAGGCCGTAAATTCGCAGGCGGACGCAAACGAATGGCCGCAGGAAAAAGCCGATTCTTATGCGTTTCGTGCAGCCGAGGCAATGCTCAGTCTTGCCCGTTCCCGCAATCCTGTAATCAATTTATCGCCTGCTCTGCAGGGACTTGTTGACGCCACCGGCGATTCGCGCCGGCAGATACAACTGCTTTCTGCGGCAATACTGGCTTATATCGACAGCCCCGACGCACAGCGTGCCGTTGCGGCTCAGGCTTTGAATGAAGAAAACGATATTGAAGTCCGCGTCAATGCATTCGGCGCTCTTGCGATATCCGCGAAGGTAAATGCCAATCAGCTCAGCGACGAGCAGATTGATGCGATATATCAGATAGTAGCATCGCGCAGCGTTGACCAGCAATTGCGCTCCGCAGCGGCTGCCGCTTATGGAGCTTTAAATCTGCCCAGCAGGAAGGTCAAGGATTTAATTTTAGACCAGGCCGGAACTTAAGGGCTGTAGATTTATTATTTGCGGAGATTTCTTTAAAGGCTCTAACATAACGAAAAACACACGGAACACGGACGAGAGCCATTTAACATTGTGAAAGCGGATTAGCGCTGTTATTATTAGTTTTTCAGCGGTCTAAAGGCCGGATTTATATATTTCTTTTTGTCAGAGGTTCTTAGCCTGCTGCAGCTTTTTCGGCAGGGACTCTGTCGGCGGGGGCATTTTTGCCGCGATAGACAATCACGCCGGTCGGGCATTTATTGTAAGCAGCTTCAAACGCTTCGCCCGGCGAATATTTATTATAATCGACTACGGCCACGTTGCCGTTCATACTGAAGACATCGCTTTGTTTCGTGCATAATTTGCAGGCTATACATCCGACACGGCACATTGCGCGGGTGTCTTTGCCTGTTTCCTGCGAACTGCACGCCACAACTATAACATTGCCGCCGGCCAGCGGCACCATTTTGATGAGATTCCGTGGACAGGCCTTGCTGCACGCGGTGCAGCCGGTACATTTCTCATAGTCAACCGTCGCCAGACCGTTGATTATATGCAAAGCATCAAATTTACATGCATCAACGCAATCGCCAAATCCGAGACATCCGAACTTGCACATCATTACGCCCGGTATCGCGGTTGCGGAAGTGCAGCTTTCTATACCGGTATATCTGCCGATGTAAGTGCGGTCGGCTGTATGTGCGCGGCAGTGAACAATAGGGCGCAGCGGCAATCCTGAACCGGCAAACTGGAGATTTAATATTTCAGCAATTTTCGCAGCGCACGCCGTTCCGCCCGGAGCGCATTTACCGAGCAGTTTCGGCTCGGCAACAACGGCCTTTGCGTAAGATGAACACCCGGCAAATCCGCACGCGCCGCAGTCAATCTTAGGTAAAGCCTGATGAACCTGCTCAATCTTCGGGTCAACCTCGACACGCAGTTTCTGGCTGGCTATTAAAAGAATAATTGCGAACCCAAGCCCCAGCACAAACAAAGTTATGCCTGCCGGCAGTGATTCGACAAACAAATTGGACAGCAAAATAATTTCCATCATTAAACTCATATAAACATTAACATCCAATAATACAATATCCAATGTCCAATTCCCCAATGACCAGAGAATGCTCAAATATTTTAATGACCAAAGGCGGATGCCGCAGTTTTTCGTTTTTGTCGGTGGTAATTGAAAATTCTCTGGTCATTCGGATTTGGGTTTTGGTCATTTCTTCAGCGTATCATTCCCGAAAAGCCCATAAAAGCCAGCGTCAAAATGCCGGCTGTTATCAGAGTAATGGGCGCACCCTGCAGCGCCTTCGGCGCTTCGGCAAACACGAGGTTTTCACGAATGCCGGCCATTATGCAAATTGCCATCGTAAAACCTATGCCCGAACCCATGCTCAAAACCACCGCCTCGACAATATTATCAATGCCCCAGAGATTCAAAAACAAACACATACCAAGAATCACACAATTGGTCGTTATCAGCGGCAAAAATATTCCAAAACTTTCATAAAGCGGCGGAAAAAATTTTCGCAGATACATTTCCACAAGCTGCACTGCACCGGCTATCACAATGATATAGCAAACGTAGCGTGTAATCTCAAGATGCAGCTTTATAAGCACAAGATGGTCAATCATCCACGTCAGCAGACCTGCCATCGTAACAACAAACGTTACGGCAAGCCCCATTCCAAAGGCCATATCGAGCCTGCCGGATACGCCTAAATACGGACAAGTGCCGAGAAACTTTGTGAACACAAGATTGTTAATCAAAACAATCGATATAAAACCGAGCAGTAAGGATGTAAAAGTGTCCATAAATAACCCAAAAATAAAATTCGAAACTCGAAATTCGAAACTCGAAAAAATTCGAAATATAAATATCTAAAACCAAAAAAGAAAAAGAGTAAATAACTATTTTCTATTGCGCACTATGGCGCCAAAAATATTCATTAACTCAAAAGCCTCTTGTTCAAGTTCATTTCTACGGTCACGTAAGCCTTCTTCAATTATGTCGATAAGTAACCTTAACCAATATCTGGATTCCTTAGCCTCTTTTCGGCAAATCTTGATTCTCATAATAAAATCTTTATCGCCAAGAGATTCATTTGCCTCTATATAATTTGCTCCGACAGAACCTGAAGCTCTCAATAACTGTTTCAAGTCGTCAATCACTATGGCATTTTGCGGAATTAACCTTACAAAACTTCGGACATTTTGTGCAAACAAAAATGTTCTGTCTTCAAGGTCATATTTTTGGGAACTTCCATTTTCTGCCATTACGATTTTCTGTTATTTATTCTTTTTTTAATTTCGTATTTTGATATTTTTCGGATTTCGATATTCGGATTTCGAGTTTTATTTCTTCCTTGTTATTACATTAACCGCACCGAGAATAAGCCCCAGCGACACAAACGCTCCCACCGGCATTCTCATTGCTGCCCACGGCACAAACCAGCCGCCATTGCCGACGGTCGCCAAAATCGGAATCTCAAAAATCGCGCCGGTCGAAAGTATCTCGCGTATAGCCGCCAGAAAACACAAACTCAGCGTAAAGCCAAGTCCCATACTCACGCCGTCAATAGCGCTGACAACCAGTCCGTATTTGCTCGCGCAAACCTCCGCACGGCAGATAATAATACAATTGACAATAATCAGCGGAATATATGCGCCAAGCACCTCGCTCATCCTCGGTGCAAACGCCCGCAAAAACAAATCGCATATCGTCACAAACGTCGCAATTGCAAGCGTAAAAACCAGCATTCGCAGGTGCGGCTTAATGAGTTTTCGCATAAGGCTCACCGCAAGATTGCTGCACACCAGCACAAATATTACGCTTATGCCCATCGTAAGAGCCGGCTTGACCGCAGTGGTAACAGCCAGCGTGGGACACATACCGATTAACAGCCGCAGCGTCGGATTCTCCCGCCACAGACCTGTAATAAATGTCCGACTTATTGAAGGAGCCTGACCGTTTGCCATTACTGAATAACTCCTTTTTCCACAAGGGCCTGTTTAATCCGGCCAAGATAATTATTAAAAATATTTACTACCGCACTGCTGCTCACCGTCGCACCGCTGATTGCCACTATCTTATTGTCTATTTGTTTCGCATCGCCCGCGCCGACAAGCTCAAGTTTATCGGCAGGCGCGCCTTTGAACTGGTCATTATAAAACGGATACGCTATCTGGTCGCCGAAGCCAGGCGTTTCGCTGCTGCTTAATACATTAAAGCCGAAGATTTTTTCAAAGCTCGCGTCAACGGCAACGACTAATTCAATCTTGTCGGCAAAGCCCGTTCCCTCGGCGATAAAACAAAAACCCTTTGCTGTGCCATCACCGCCCAAAGCCTTATAAACGATGCATTGTGCGGTTTTACCCCTGCCGAGATTGACGGTTACGCCATCCGGCATCGGCTCGAACTTTTCCGCACCGCTTATCAGGCTGCCCATAAGCTTGTTCAGCTTGTCAATTTTATTCTGTTCGATTCGCGGCGTCCACGCCAGATTCGCAAGCGCAAGCAAAAGGCCGAATACAAACGACGCCGCTATCAGCAGCCAGCTTTGTTCAACAAAATTTTTAAGCCATTTAAGCATTTGGTTTTCCTCCGGCCGGTATCAGTTTTATCGCCCGGTCAATCAATGGAGTAATCGAATTCATCAGCAATACCGCGTACATTATGCCTTCAGGATACTGACCGATGATTCTGATAAGCATCGTAAAAAATCCCACGCCTGCGCCAAATATCAGCATACCTTTGCCTGTAAGCGGGGCTGTTACAGGGTCGGTCGCTATGAAAAACGCACCGAGCATCATTCCGCCGCTGAGCAGATGAACTATCGGCGAAGCATAAACATTTCTGTTTATCAGCCAGAACACCAGCGAAAATAAAAATGATGAAACCAGAACTGCCATCGGAATGTGCCAGTTTATCGTTTTGCGATAGAACAGCCACGCTGCCCCGATAAGCAAAGCAAGCGCACTTGTCTCGCCTAAGCAGCCCCCGCGAGAACCAATAAATAAATCCTTCAGCGAGCCGAGGTTGCTTTCATCAAGTTCAATTATTTTTGCGGGGTCGTTCTCGGCGGCGCTGCGGATTGCCTTTTTCGCCCATGCCAGAGGCGTTGCCTGAGTGCGTGCTATTATTCCATCCGGCGACATCATCGGCATTTTCTTATCTATTGTTGACGGCGTTGTCCATGTCGCCATCAGCATGCCAAAACAGGCCGTCAGAAAACATCTGCCGACCATCGCGGGATTGAAAATATTCGAGCCAAGCCCGCCGAAGACCATCTTGCCGATGCCTATCGCAAACACCGAACCGATTATACACGCCCACCACGGCAAATGCGGCGGCACTGAAAAACCAAGAAGCAAACCCGTAACAACCGCGCTTAAATCGCCGAGTGTGCAGGGACGTTTAAGAACTTTTGTGCAGAGCCATTCGGTAATACAGCAGCTTATCACGCAGCTTGCCAGCACGATAAGCGCCTGCATCTGGAAATAAAACCACGCGGCTATCATCGCCGGAACAAGCGCAATGATCACATCAAGCATTACCCGCCTTGTGCAGTAATGCCGGCTGATATGCGGCCCGGGCGAAACCTTCAAATTTTCAAGTACTGCTTGTGCTGCTTCCATAAGCGTATTTCGTGAAGTGTCATTCGTATCTCGTGAAGCGCATCTCGTGAAGCGTGTCTCATAAGACGCTTCACGATTAATTCTTTACGTTTCACGCTTATCGCTTCACGCCTTTCATTTCGGTATCAACTGTTTCTGTCTTGCCAGGAGTATTTTTCCGGTTTTGATGTATCCGGTCAGCTCAATATTTGCAGGGCATACATAACTGCAGCAGCCGCACTCGATGCAGGCTGTCAGAAAATACTGCTGTGCCACGTCGAGATAGCCGCCTTTTACCGCGTGAGCTATTTTAGTTGGGTTCAGATTTACCGGACAGGCTTCGATGCATCTGCCGCAGCGAATACAGGGCGTACGTCTGCCTGTGCTTTTGGCGTCGCCTATTTCGGCGGCGGTAAGTGCGATAATTGCGCCGCTGGTTTTTGTGATTGGCGTGCTTAAATCGGCTATAGCAAAGCCCATCATCGGTCCGCCAAGCACAATCTTTTCAGTTTCGCCTGTAACACCGCCGCAAAAATCTATAAGCTCACCAACGCTGATTCCCACCGGCACATACAGATTCGCAGGCTCTTTTATTCCTCTGCCGCTTACTGTAACCACCCGGTGGGTAAGCGGCATATTTAATACAACCGCCTCGGCGATTGCCGCCGCCGTGGCAACGTTGACCACCATTGCGCCTATCATCGGCGGTATCCCGCCTGTCGGCACATCCTTGCCGGTTATCGCCTTTATAAGCTGTCTTTCGCCGCCCTGCGGATATTTCGTTTTTACCGCCTTTACTTCAAAGCCCGCCGCCGTTTTGGTTGCCGCGAGCATATTGCGAAACGCCGCCACCGCTTTGGGTTTGTTGTCCTCTATTGCGATATATACCGTTTTGCAGTTCAGCGCCTTGCTTACAAGCTTAACTCCCGCAAGTATCTGTGCCGTCCATTCAATCATTATACGATAATCGCAGGTGATAAACGGCTCGCATTCACAGCCGTTGACAATTATCGTATCTATCGGCGTTGACGGATTTGTCTTCGCTTTTACCGCCGCAGGAAAGCCGGCGCCGCCCATGCCGACGATGCCCGCTTCACGAATGGCGTCAACTATCTGCTCGCAGGAATACTGCTCGGCGCTGAAATCACTGTGAAATCTGCCGCACTGCGGCAGCCTGGCAACGTTGTCTTCTGCCGCGTCAATTACAACGGCCATTTCTCTGCCAAGCACCGGATGGGGCTTCAGTACAATATCTTTGACAATGCCTTTTACCGGCGAATGAACCGCAGCAGAAACGAAGGCCTGCGCCTGACCGATTTTCTGGCCGGCAGCAACCGCATCTTTTTTATTGACTATCGGCTGACAAATTGCGCCGATATGCTGACTTAAAAGAATGCAAACCTGTTTTGGCACAGGCCCGGCCTTTATCGCGCAATCTTCACTGAAATGTTTATAATCAGGCGGATGCACCCCGCCGCTGAAAGTCAAACTCGCTCTTGATCTGACCGTTGACACTCCGTATTTATCCTTTCAAAATCCCATCTTCCGGCAAAAGGCCGAATTATAACCGCATACAACAAAACTATTGCAGCCGATAACAACACGCCCGCTGCTGCGGAAACGTCTTCGGAAAAATACCGCATAAAAAAATTATATAAAACTCCCAAAACAACGGCAAACAAAACCATAGGCACAAGAAAAGCTGCGACCACCTTTCGCACAATTTTTTGTGCCTTGCTTTGCCCAATCTGCCGGTAAATTTCCCCGCAGTTGTGCCTTTGACCACATGTTTGACAATGCTGCTGTGCCATTAAAAAAACAAAATTAAAATAAGCCGTCGAATATACCCTTCAACCGGCCTGAGTGCAAATTGTTTTTGCAGAAAAGAATAAAGCCCCCGAAAAACTGCGGAGGCTTCAAACTGTTTGCAATATGAAAGATTTATTTGCTTTCTTTACTTAATTCTTCGAGCCGGCTGGATTTGCACTTGGGGCAGCGGTCGGGATAATCCTGCGTATAATTCGGCACAAAGACAGCTCCGCACTTTGCGCATTTTTCAGCTATTACCACCGTCTTCTTGCCGGTTTTGGGATTGTTAAAAGCCATCTGACCCGGGCCCGCCATCATCATCATCGGGTCGCCCCCCTGCTGCTGCATCATCTCCGTAAACTCTTTCTGGCTAACCGACCAGCTTTCACCGGTTGCGGTATCAAGCAGCCAGATAGGTTCATTTGAAACCGCCCCCTCACCCCCGCCTAAAAGACCAACACTCTCCGCAACAAAACCCAACACGAGTAGTCCGGTTACTGCTATGCTAATGTAAAGCCCTATTTTTGCCCAGTTACCTTCCATAAATCTTCCTTTCTTATGGCAGAATCAATATTAACCCGTCGCTATTACGCGGGGTACTTCCGCAAATTCGCTTTATAAATATATCCCTCCGGCAACGAACTGTCAAACCTGAAATATGCTGTAAAATATGCATATTTGCAGGCCCCGCAACTCCAGAACTCTAAAAATACCCCAAATTTCCAAATTAATTCTTGACACTCACACATTATTGAGAGAGAATATTATAGGAGAGAATATTATAGGACGATAGCAAGGGTATGTCCTATAAAATATTTATCCAAGCTTCCAAATTTGCCTTGATTATCATTATAGGACATTATATAATGCGTGCCTTTGTGGAGATAAGGAAGGAAGTACACGGCTGAAACATTGTCGATTCTTCCCTATTTTCGGGAAAGTACGTAAGAATATAGACTGCGCTATTGGTGCAGGATAGTTTTTGGGGTGATGAGGTTAGAATGCGGTTTGAGCGCGACAAGGGTACTGCGCGCGGTGAGGACTGGGATTCCACCTTACCGTCAGGCCGAAAGCGGGGCAGTCTACAGGAAGTGGCAGGGTTTACCGCTGAAAGACAAGACGTAGAGCTTTTAGGACAAAGCGACGCTTTCATCGGTGTTCTGCGCACTATCGAGACCGTTGCATCCCGCCGGTGTTCGATGATAATTTACGGCGAAACCGGTGCAGGCAAGGAAATGGTTGCTCGCAAAATCCACTGCTGTAGCTCAAAAAGCGGCAGTGTTTTCGTGCCGGTCGATTGCACTACTCTCACGGGCCAGTTGTTTGAAAGCCAGTTATTCGGCCATGTCAAAGGCGCATTTACCGGCGCAGTAAGCGATACGCTGGGCTTCTTCCGTGCGGCAGACCGCGGCACAATATTCCTCGATGAAATCAGCGAAATCCCTCTCGATTTCCAGGCAAAACTGCTGCGGGTATTGCAGGAAAACCGAGTTACACCCGTAGGGTCGGTCAAATCTTATCCGATTGACGTGCGCGTTCTTTGCGCAACCAACAGGGATTTGAAAAAAATGGTTGAAGCTGGCCTGTTTCGGGCAGACCTGTATTATCGTTTGAATGTTGTAACGCTTGAAGTGCCTCCGCTGCGAAAACGCAAAGAAGACATTGTGCCGCTGGCTGAACACTTTTTGCGAAAACAATCGGAATTTTATGGCGAGCCGCTGAAAGTTCTCAGCGACGAATCGAAAACGCTCCTGCAAAATTACTCCTGGCCCGGCAATATACGTCAGCTGGCCAACGCAATGGAGCGCGCTTATGTGCTGAGCATAAGCAATGTGATTTCGCCGCAGGCCCTGCCGACAGAAGTAATTATCGCCCATCCGTCCGAC
>DYLR01000029.1 GCA_020721975.1 Blastopirellula marina
GTCGCGGTTAAGCGGAGTATGCAATGTAACAAAATCGCAGTCGAATAACTCTTCAATCGGACGGTATTTCTCATAACCGCTCATCCTCCGCAGCGGCGGATCGTTCAAATAAACGTTCATGCCCAGCGTAAGGGCTTTTGTCATAACGCGAGACCCCACATTGCCCGCCCCGATTATGCCGATAGATTTGCCAGCAAGGTCAAACCCGTGCTTTTGTGCAATATTCAAAAGAGCCGAGACGATATACTCGGCAACGCTGTTTGCATTTGAGCCGGGCGCAGAGGCAAAACCGATGCGCCTGTCGCGGAGATATTCAATATCGACATGCTCAAATCCTATTGTGGCAGTGCCTACAAATTTAACCGAAGCGCCTTCCAGGACAGCGGCATTAACTTTAGTTATACTGCGAACCAGCAAAGCATCAGCATCTTTGAGCATATCGCAGCTTATTGACCTGCCGGGAACGGTTATTACCTTTCCGGCCGAGCCGAAACATTCGGCAACAAATGGGATATTTTCGTCGGCGATAATTTTCATTAAATTATTCACTCTTCCGGCGGCACAGGCTGAGGCGTTTTGCCGTCAAGAAATCCTTCAAGTTTTTTTGCCCGCACCGGATGCTGCAACTTGCGAATCGCTTTTGCCTCGACCTGGCGGACTCTTTCGCGGGTTACCTTGAAAATCCTTCCCACCTCCTCGAGCGTATATGTATATCCGTCGCCTATGCCGTAGCGCAGTTTTATAATTTCGCGTTCGCGGTATGTAAGCGTCTTCAGCACCTGGTCGATGCGGTCTCGGAGCATTTCCTGTGTTGCCGACTGCACGGGCGAATCGACGCGCTCATCCTCGATAAAATCGCCGAAATAGCTGTCTTCGCTTTCGCCGATAGGCCTGTCCAGACTAATCGGGTGCTTTGAAATCTTCATCACCCTGCGTGCCTCGGAGACGCTCATTTCTATTTCACTGGCGATTTCCTCAATGGTCGGTTCACGCCCGAGCTGCTGCAGAAGCATCTTGTTGACGGTTCTGAGCCTGCTCATGGTTTCAATCATATGCACGGGGATGCGAATCGTGCGGGCATGGTCAGCGATTGCACGGGTAATAGCCTGACGAATCCACCAGGTGGCGTAAGTGCTGAACTTGTAGCCCCTGCGATATTCGTATTTGTCAACCGCCCGCATCAGGCCGGTGTTGCCTTCCTGAATTATATCAAGAAAGCTCAGGCCGCGGTTGCGGTACTTTTTGGCGATTGAAACAACCAAACGCAGATTGCCGCCGGAAAGCTGACGTTTGGCCTGTTCGTATTCGCAGAACACCGTTTCTATCGAGCGCAGGCGCTTGTCTATCTGTTTGGGCGTTTCACGAACAAGTTCGACAAGGCCGTTTATTTCCTGTTTCATCGACTCAATATCTTCCGGAAGATAATCGCGGTCGGAACCTGCGGCGATAACCTGCTCAAGCTGACGCATCTTCTGACGGACGCTCTGAAGCTTTTTCATCATGGGCTGTATCCTGCTTGTGCGAAGCGAAAGCTCTTCAAGCATCGTGGCTATCTTCCGGCGGTTGCGGCGAAGCTGTTTGAGTACCTTCTTAATTTCATTTATATCCTGAAGCCGGCGGCTCTGACTGAAAAGCTGTTCATTGACAGCCAGCAGCTTTTTGATGGTTGTCAGGTTCGCAGGCAGTCGCTTTTTGACGACCGAACGAACAAGATTTTCGGAAGTGCTCATCTTCATCGTGCGGTCAAACGGCAGAACGCCGTCCATAACCTGCTGAAGAATCTCAACGGCAGCGGCCGCACAGTAGTCGCTTTCAAGAACTTTCCGCCGAAAGGCCATACGTGTAAGTTCAATTTTTCGGGCAAGCGAAATTTCTTCATCGCGGCTAAGCAGCGGTATTTCGCCCATCTGTGTAAGATACATTCGCACAGGGTCGTCAATGCGTCCTGCATTAATGTCAAGCTCCGACTCGATAAGCGTATCAACATCTTCTTCCTCAGTGGGAATTTCGCCGTCGAAATCCTCGTCGACAATCTCGAAATCATCCTCTTCGCCAAGCTCTTCCTGACGCTGTTTTTGCTCCTCGTCGTCAATAAGACTTATGCCAAGCTCATCGAGCGTCATAAGCAGACTGTCGATGCGATTCGGAGAAACTGCCTCATCCGGAAGCTGCCCGTTAAGCTCTTCGTAAGTCAGAAAGCCCCGTTTCTTGCCTTTTTCGATAATAGCCTTGATTGCCTGCTCCAAAGTGGAGCCGGACGCTGCCGACTGCTGAGATTGCAACGAAGCGTCCATAGCGTCCTTTTGCAGCGACTCATCAACAAGCTGCTCTGCGTCAACCTCGGCGTCTTTCGGCATCTTTTTATTCTTTTTACTTTTATCGCTCATTTGTTTATCCGATAAATTAACAGTCTCTTAATACCACAACACGAATAAAGTTTGAAAAGCACAACTAAAATAAATCCTAAATCCGAAACAAATCCAAAATCTAAAATCCAAAATCAATTATTGGATAGGGTAGAGAGGATAGTAAAGAACTAAACCCTATACCCTCCACCCTATATCCCAACTCGAAATCAGAATAACCAAAACTAAAACTCCGGTGTTTTAAGTTTTTGTTTTGAACATTTTAATTTTGAATATTCGATATTTTTTAGGATTTCGATATTCGGATTTCGGATTTAAATTTTTATTGCAAAACCGGTTATATAATTTTTTAAATCGTTAATTGCGCCTTACTGTTAGTTATTCTTACATTATTCCCGGACTGCGAAGATTTGAGCGGTTCCGGCGTTCCGCAATACTTCGCAGCATCATATCCTCATTGTCGCCGGCCTTTTCGCACAAAAGTTTTTCATGATACTCGGCCAAAGCCTTTATCGCACCTTTGAGTCTGTCGGCATAATTACCCTTCTGCTCTCCGGCAGATTGAAGCTGTACTATCAAATTCCCGATATCGACCGACTCAACCATACCAAGCAGACGAGCCGGCGAATACTGCTGCGACTCAATCGCCTCGCTAAGCAGTTTCCAGATTATCTTTAACGCAGGCACATCAAAACTGTCTGCATTTACATACCGCACGGCAGATTCATACAATCGCGGCTCATTAAGCAGCACTTCAAGTATCTGACGCTGAGCCTGCGGGCCAAATCCGTCGCCGATGTTTATGCTCACAACCTTTTGGTTCTCGACCGACCAGGCAGAACCGGCGAACCTTTGCACAGTGCTGTTTATCCTTGCATTAAGGCTGCCGGCATCCATACCTGTAATCCCTGCCAGTTTGTTGATAATCAACCCCCGCTGCAGGGCGTCGAGTCTGCCCGAACGAATCGCCGCCGCAAGCGAATTGATAAATTCTTCTGCCGCCGCTCGCCTGTCGGCCAGGTTGCCGCTTGCCTCGAATTTACGCTGCAAACGCGACCACTGATATTCCATAACGTCAACAGCCGCCGTAAGAACTTCTTCAAAAGCCGATGCCCCCGCAGCAACCAGAAAATCACACGGGTCTTTACCCTGAGGCACAAAGGTAATCTTTACGTCAACTCCCTCGGAAAGACATACGTCCAATGCCCGCGATGACGCTTCTGTGCCGGCAGTATCGCTGTCAAAGACAAGCACAATCTGTTTTGCATACCGCCGCAAAAGCCTCGCGTGGCCTGCGGTGAAACTTGTACCGAGCGTCGCAACCACATTTGTAAATCCGAACTGGTGCGGCATTATTACATCGGTATAGCCTTCAACCACAATCACGCTGCCGGTCTCAACGATTTTATGCCTGGCACGGTCAAGACCGTAAACGGCATTGCTTTTGTCAAACAGCGCAGTCGCAGGCGAATTTATATACTTTGCAGGGTCATCGCCCAGCGTTCGGCCGCCGAATCCGATTTCACGCCCGGATGAGTCAATTATCGGGAACATCAGCCTGTTGCGAAAACGGTCATAAAGTCCGCCGTCCGCCCTGCGTATCGCAAAGCCGGCATCCAAAAGCTGTGAATCGGTTATCCCCTTTGCCCTCGCAGCAGAAATAAAAATATCCCAGCCATCCGGAGCAAATCCCAGTTTCCAGTTATCACAGCTTTCGGAGCTGATTTGCCGCTGTGATATGTACCGCCTCGCAGCACGGCCGGTTTCACTGCGAAGTTGAGCCTGAAAAAATTTTACCGCCCAGGCATTTATTTTCTGCAATAGCTGCCGGTCGGTCTGCGAACCTTCCGGTTCGTCCGACGTGGTTTTCTGTTTCGGCCTGTATTCGATACCGGCACGAGCCGCAAGCCGTTCAAGAGCCTGGCCAAAGGTCAAATGCTCCCGCATCTGTACAAATTTCAGGACGTCGCCGCCTGCACCGCAGGCAAAACACTTGAAAATCTGCTTGGAAGGATTGACGTACATACTGGGCCGATGGTCTTCATGAAAAGGACAAAGCCCCACCATTTCACTTCCTTTGCGGCTCAGGCGGACATGCTCACTGACAACATCAACTATATCGTTGGCCTGCTGTATCCTGCTGATAATATTAGTATCAAGACCGGCCAAGGCTTAAATCACCAACTCCATCCGGAAATATACCCTGAAAAAAATCAAAACGCATTAGTATAGACCTGTGTATTGGAAAGTCAAGCAACCCCTTAAAGCCACAAAATAATGCTGAAAATGCGACTTTTTAATCAATTGGACACCTGGTAATTGGGAATGATGAAAGTCCGGATCATCTCCTGTGATTGTTTATCTTATGCTTTGCGTATTGTTTGTATTGCTTTGAAAATTCGTCCGGCCACCAGCCGTTTTGAAGCCTGCGGCAATTTAACCCATTTGCCATTCCGCGTGCGATAATAGACCTGCGCCTTTTCGGCGCCTATCGTTTTGGTAGAATTGGCAATTATTAAATCAGCGTTTTTTTGATGCAGCTTTTCAGCAGCACTGGTGAGCAGATTTTTATCTTCCAAAGCAAAACCGACAACTATCTGATTTGGGTTTTTGTGCTTTCCTGCCCATCGTAAAATATCAACAGTAGGTTTAAGTTTGATTGTGATAACGCGATTTGTCTTTTTTATCTTACTGCTGTACGGTTTGACAGGAGTATAATCACTGACGGCAGCAGCCATTATCAAACAATCGCAATTATTAAAATTATCCTTTACTGCCGTGAACATCTGCCGGGCTGTTTCAACTGGAATTACTTTGGCGGGTTTCGGCGGAACAAGATTTGTCGCAGCGGTAATCAGCGTTACATTATGGCCGGCTTTAATTGCGGCTTCGGCAAGCGCAAAGCCCATTTTGCCGCTGGATGCATTGCTGATGAACCTTACGGGGTCGATATATTCCCGTGTCCCCCCTGCCGTGATAAGAAATTTAAGTTTTTTCGCAGGCACGTTGTTTCCGCCGCAATTTATCTGGTCACAGGCTCTTACTTTTTTAACAATTTTTCAATCGCAGCAAATATTTCAGCCGGTTCGCTCATTCTGCCAACGGCTTCATATCCGCAGGCAAGTCTGCCCTTGTGCGGGCCTGTAAATTCAAATCCCATATTCGCCTTTAAGATTTTGACATTCGCCTGGACGGCGGGGTTTTCCCACATCCTGTCGTTCATTGCCGGGGCAATCAGCACAGGTTTCCGCCAGCAGGCACAAATCGTCGTGCTGAGCAGGTCATCACAGATTCCGTTCGCGGCTTTGGCGATGATATTTGCGGTTGCCGGCGCGACAACAACTGCATTAACACTGTCGGCAAGTGCAATATGATTCATTGCCGCAGCATTACTGTCATGCCACATAGTGGTAAAGACCGGACGTGATGTTATCGCCTCAAAACTTCTGGGCTGCACAAGCCTGGTTGCATTATCCGTCATTACGGTATTGACAACCGCACCTGCCTTTACAAACAGACCGGCAAGCTCGACGGCCTTATAAGCGGCTATCCCTCCGCTTACACCAAGCAGTATGGTTTTATCTTTCACTATCGAATCCATCAATCATTATCCTTTAACCCCGCGAATAAATCGCGGGGCTAACTATACCCTATACCCTAATTTAAAGTATAGCGTCTTTTTTCTCAGGTTTAACTGCCGCATCGGCAGCGGCAATTTTATCCTGGAGAATTTCCTTAACCACGATTTCAATAGGCGTTAAGCCCTCGGCGTTTTCAATCAGAGGTCTGCCGCCCCGTATCAGTTCAAGCGTGCGCTTTTGTATCAGCGCCGCCAGTTTGAATTTTCCGCCGACTTTTTCGATTATTTGTGTGTTCTTGAGGTCTTCTATCATTCTTGCTCTCCAAATACCGGTTATTCATTACAGTTTTTATTTTCCATTTCCCCTGATTACAGCAATAACTTCATTGACGGCTTTTTCAAGCTCATCGTTGACTATCAGATACTGATAATTCTGCCTGGCCATCTCTATTTCAGCCTCTGCGCCATACAGTCTTTGTTTTATTATATCCTTTTTGTCTCTGCCTCTGCCGCCAAGCCGGCGGGATAACTCGTCGTACTGCGGCGGCAAAATAAATACCAGTTTTGCATCGGGTCTTTTGTTTTTTACCTGCAATCCGCCCTGCACGTCGATTTCAAGAATAACGTCTTTGCCCTGCGAAAGAGCCTGTTCAACGGACGATTTGGGCGTGCCGTAGTAATTGCCAAAAACTTGGGCATATTCATAAAACTCATCCCGTTTGATTCGATCTTCAAATTCTTCCGCGTCGATAAAGAAATATTCTCTGCCGTTTTGCTCGCCGGGACCGGGTTTTCTTGTTGTGGCGCTTATCGACAGATATACGTTATCGAGCCGTTTAAGAATCTCATTGCATATCGTACTTTTGCCAACGCCGCTGGGGCCGCTGATTACAATAAGTTTTGGCGTTCTGTTCATTTTTTTACTTACCGTCGAATCCGGACGACAAACACTCCGGCAGGAAAAACTATTCCACGTTCTGCACCTGCTCTTTGATTCTGTCAACAAAGGTTTTAATGTCGACGACATTTTGAGCTATCAGTCCGTCGGAACATTTGCTTGCGATTGTGTTGGCTTCCCGCAGCATTTCCTGTGCAATAAAATCGAGTTTTCTGCCTTCGCCGTTTTTGCTGTCGCAGACGGCGACAAACTGCTGAACATGCGACCGCAGACGGATAATTTCCTCCGATATATCGCATCTTTCCGCGAACACCGCCACTTCACGCGCCAGCAGGGCATTGTCAAGTTCAAGTCTTGCTTCACTTAACAGATGCTCAACGCGGGTCTTGAGTTTCTGCTGATATTCGACCACAACCCGCGGAGCTGCCTGACTGATTTTATCGATTCGCTCGAGTATTGCCCGGCAATTGGCCCGCAGGTCCGCTTCAAGAGCTTTGCCTTCATCGAGCCGCATTGTATTGAGTTTGTCGACGGCTTCCTGTGTTACCGTCCGCACCGCCCTGCGTATCTGCTCGGCCAGCTCGTCTCCAGGTACAACAGGATTCATTACGCCCGGCAGCAGCAGCATATCGGCAAGATTGACGTGCCTGTTGAGTTTCGAGTCGCCCTTAAACGATACGGCTGAAAGTTTATCAATATAGCTTTGCAGCACATGCTCGTCTATGTCGAACATCAAATCAGCTGAAACATTTTTGTGTCTGAGGATAAAAGTTACAGAACCGCGATTAATCTGTTCGCGCAACAATTTGTCAATATCGTCCTCGAGAAAACCTATACCGTCCGGCAGGCGCAGACTTGATTTATAATAACGGTTGTTGACCGTCCGGAGTTCGACCGAATAGACCACACCGTCAATTTGCCGGCTGGCCTGTCCGAATCCTGTCATACTCACAAGCATATGCTCACCCCATAAACATCCGATGGTTAGCGCCGTCATAACGGCGGGCATATTCAGTTTCCGGGCTTATTTGCTTCTGCCGGGGACTGCAAATCCTCAAGCGCCTTTTCAGGCTCAAGGCCGGTTTGGGCTTCCGGCACATTATCGACCGGCTTGCCTTCGCTGCCTGATGCGGGACTATCCGTCTTTTTCCCGGCGGGGGCCTGGGTAGTCTGTGCTGCAGCGGGTTTAGGCATATTGAGCCATTTTTCTTCAGCAGGTTTAAACCACATCGCCAGCACAATCGAAAGCAGCAGAAATCCGCCGACAAGACAAATTGTAAGCCATGTGAAGAAGTCTCCGGTTTTGCTGCCCAGCAGATTCTGCGCACCGCCGGCAAACGCCGCAGAAAGTCCGCCGCCGCGGCCTTTCTGCATAAGAATCACCAGCATCAGCACTATTGCAGTTATAAACCACAAAACCGCCAGCAGTTTCATTAAAACGGGAATAGCCGCCAATACCATCGTCATCATTTTTTTACCTCAGGAAAATTTCCGTTTTCTATTTAATCACAGATTACGCAGATTACACGGATTTTTCTTAAATCTTAAATCTGAAATCTAATATCTAAAATAATCAACTTGAGTCAGTATTATATAATCTTTCTTTCTGCCGCGGCCATGACAATTTTTGTAAAATCTTCCAGCTTAAGACTCGCACCGCCCACCAGCAGCCCGTCGATGTCGGGCTGGCTCATCAGTTCAGCCGCATTTGCCGCAGTCGCCGAGCCGCCGTACTGAATGCGTATCTGCTGAGCAAATGATTTATCGTATAACTTTGCAATCAGTTCACGTATCATCACATGCACTTCCTGTGCCTGTTGAGCGGTAGCGTTTATGCCTGTGCCTATTGCCCAGACGGGTTCATAAGCTATTGTAACTGCGCATGCTTTTTCGAGTCCGATTCCAGCCATACCCTTTTTAATCTGCTCTGCGACAACGCTGTTTGTTTTTCCGGCATTGCGCTGCTCAAGCAGTTCACCAACGCAGAATATTGCGAGCAGCCCGCTGCTTATCGCTGCCGAAAGTTTCCTGTTAATCAGCTCATCGGATTCCTTAATTATATGACGCCTTTCGCTGTGGCCTATAATTACATGGCTGCATCCGACATCCTTGAGCATTGAGCAGCTTATTTCGCCGGTAAATGCGCCTTTCGGCTCAAAATACACGTCCTGCGCACCCAGACCGATTTGACAGGGGCCAAGCGCCTTTTTAACGGCTGAAAGATATACAAACGGCGGACAAACCGTTACGTCAACCTTCTCATTGCAGACATCGTCCAGATTCCGCGACAGACCGCAGGCCAGTTCCGCTGCGCTTGCGCTGTCGGTATTCATTTTCCAGTTTCCGCCGATAAAAGGCTTTCTCATTCAAATACTCCCTTGGTAAAAATCTCTGATAAAACAATATTAAAATTCCTGCCTGTTCATCATATCAATTCGGCAGCCCGCGGAAAACTTCCAAGCACCGAAAGCTGCACGCAGTGCTTTTTTACTTCATCAAGACACATCTGCACCTTCATATCACTTCGGTGTCCGAGAAAATCGGCAAAAAAGTAATATTCCCACTCGCGTTTTTTGCTGGGCCTTGATTCAATATTCGTCATATTCAGCCCGAATTGCTTAAAGACAATAAGCACATCCGCCAAAGCCCCGGCCTTGTGTGCCGTACTGAATAATACGGTCGTCTTGTCGTCACCGCTGGGCTTGGCGTCCTGCCTGCTCAACACAACAAAACGAGTCACATTGCTGGCGATATCTTCAATATTCTCACAGACAATCTGCAATCCGTAAAGCTCCGCAGCAACAGCCGAACCGATAGCGGCTGCGCCTTTTTCCTCAGCCGCCATTTGTGCGGCCTTTGCCGAACTGGCGACAGCTATCGTCTTATTCTCACAGGCCGTTCTGCTCAGCCAGTTTCGACACTGCGCAAATACTTCAGGTTTGCTGTAAATCTTTTCAATCTCGTCAAAATTGCAGTTGGCCAGCAGATTATGATGAACAGCCATATATACTTCCGCACAAATCAGCACATTGGTGTCTACAAAAGCATCAAGCGTTTCAATCACACTGCCGCCAGTGGAATTTTCCACAGGCACAACACCCAAATCACAATGCCCCTTGCTTACCTCGTCAAATATTGAGCGGATATCCGTTACGGCTTCATATTCAACACTCTGCCCAAACTTCAGCATCGCCGCCGTATGAGTAAAACTGCCCTGCGGGCCAAGATAGGCTATACGCAGCGGGCGTTCGAGAAAAAACGAACCGCTCATCAGCTCCCGCCAGATTGCCAGCAAACATTTGTCCGGCAGAGGACCTTTATTAAGCTTTTGAATCCGGTCAAGCACCGCCTTTTCCCTGTCGGGGGAATAAATCGGGCCGGCAGTCTGATTCTTGAGTTTACCAACCTCAACTACTATATTTGCGCGTTCATTGAGCAGTTCCACCAAACGGCAGTCTATCTCATCAATTTGTTTTCTAAGCTCTTCGAGCGACATCGGCGCACAATGCCTTTGCTAATTCAGTAAAAACCTGATATATCTACCATACTTTTAATAAACAGTCAATCAGAAGTTAAAAGTTAAGTGGGAAGTCAAAAGTTCGCCTGCCATTTCATAGTGGTTTTTTTATAGTTAGCCCTGCGATTTATTCGCGGGGTCTGAGTCAAAACCGCGGTTTTGACTGCTCACTAACGTTCGCGGCTCTGTTTTCTTATATTTCAGAGATACCTTATGCTAAAATACGTAATATTTAAAACCCTCTGGGGCTGGTTTGGCATTTTATCCGGACCAAACGGTATTATACGTACCTGTTTGCCCGCGATTTCAATATCTAAAACAAAAGAATACCTACTGGTTGGTATTGATAGACAGGTGGTACGTGAAAATGGGTTATATGCCGACTTACAATATGATATAACACATTATTTTTCAAGAAGTTATGAACCACGCTTTCGCAATATCAAACTGGATTTTTCGAGCCTTTCAGCATTTCAAAAATCCGTTCTAACTGCTGTTATCCAAGTACCTTATGGGCAAACAATAACCTATTCCAGAGTAGCACATCTGGTAGGTTGCCCGAAAGCATACCGAGCAGTCGGTACTGCATTAGCAAATAATCCTTTTCCACTGATTGTCCCCTGTCATAGAGTGATAAAAACTGATGGTTCAATAGGCAATTTCAGCGGATATGGTGGCGAAAGAATGAAAAGAAAAATGCTTAAACTCGAATCCTTAGCAAGTCCTTGCCGGACACTCCGGTCGGCAGTATATTCTGGCAAATGAAAAATTTAGACACAACATCACAGCAGACCGTTTTGGCGCTTGGGCGGGCGATTAGGGGCGAGGTCTGTGCCGACATATTTAATCGTATTGCCTTCAGTACTGACGCGAGTATGTATCAGATAATCCCCCAGTGTGTTGTGCGTCCAGCCGACATAAATGATATAGTCATCTCGGTGAATTTCGCCCGTGAAAATGAAATGTCCCTTGTTGCACGCGGCGCAGGTTCTGGGCTTGCCGGTGAGTCGCTTGGCAGCGGCATTGTTCTCGACACAACCCGTTTTATGAATAAAATTCTTTCTGTGTCGCCAGATTATTCAACCGTTACCGTTCAGCCGGGAATGGTACTTGATGATTTAAATAATTATCTTTCCAGGTTCGGCAAAAAAATTGGTCCTGACCCGTCAAGCTCCAACCGTGCGGTAATAGGCGGAGTCGTGGCAAATAATTCCACCGGCTCGCACAGTTTGCAGTTTGGATATATCGCCGGGCATATCGAGTCGATATTAGCCGTGCTGTATGACGGCAGCATAGTGCGTCTTGAAAACAATATAAGGCCGCAGGATATAGCAAATCCGACATTAAAAAAAATTGCAGCAGAACTGCTTGCCGTTTTTGAGGAAAACAGGCAGATAATCGAATCTGCCCGCCGTGCCGCGCCGCGGGACCGCTGCGGCTACAACATACGCGGCATTTTTAGAGACGGTAAAATCGACCTTGCAAAACTGATGGCATCATCCGAAGGCACGCTTGCGATATTCGCCGAGATAACGCTGCGGACGGTTGATATTCCCAAAACCAAAACGCTTTTGCTGCTGGAGTTTGAAAATCTCGACAGAATGGCTGAATCTGCGCCGATTATCGCTTCTTGCGGCGCTGCGGCCTGTGAGCTTATGGACCAGCGCCTTGTGCGGTCGGCAAGGGCGGCATTCCCGCATTATGATAAATTCCTGCCGAGCGACAACGCCGCGGCAAGCCTGCTTGTTGAACATACAGGCAACAGCGACGCCGAGGTAAACGAAAAAATCAGACGGACTTTGACGCAGATTAAAGACCTTCAACAAAGCAGCAGGATTGTGAGCGATGAAGCCGAACAAAAGGCTTTGTGGAAGGCCCGCAAGGATGCAGTGCCGCTGTCGAATCGCAGGAAAGGCTTCAAAAGACCGATAGCCTTTATTGAAGACGTGGCGGTTGAAAACAGCAGACTGGCCGAGTATATAGCAGGGCTGCGGCAAATCGGGCAAAAGTACGGCGTTGACATGACTTATTACGGCCACGCCGGCGACGGGGAACTGCATGTGCGGCCGTTTCTTGATTTGTCCGACCCGCAGGACATTCAGAAGATGAAGGATATTGCAGCCGAGGCATTCGCTTTGGCGTGGAAACTCGGCGGCACGATTAGCGGCGAACACGCCGACGGACTGGTACACGCCGCCTTTATCAAAAGCCAGTACGGCGATGAATATTATAACGTGCTGAAAAAAGTAAAGCAGATATTCGACCCGCCCGGAGTTTTTAATCCCGGCAAAATCATCAGCGATGATGCGGACGTTTTCACGAAAAATCTGCGTGCAAACGCTGCGATTCTTCAGGACAGACTGCAATCTGCGCTGCTTTTTGATAAAAATGAATATTTGTTTGAACTGATGCAGTGCGACGGCTGCGGCCTGTGCCGAGGCACACAGGATAATCTGCGTATGTGCCCTGTTTTCAGGGCTGACCCGCACGAGCTGAACTGCTCGCGGGCAAAGGCAAATCTCATAGCCGCCTGGGCGAGGGGGTTGTTGAGCGATGAAGATATTCAGTCGGAACAGTTCCGTGGCATTATCGCAAAATGCGTCAATTGCGGAATGTGTGCCGTGCAGTGTCCGTCGGGTGTTGATGTGTCAAAACTCATCGCTGCGGTTCGCACGGAGCTTGCCCGCAGAAAAGGCCTGAACATAACGCAAAACGCCCTTGCGAAAAATCGTCTGCTCAGCGTTGCCGGCAGCGCGTTTGCTCCGCTGAGCAACATTGCAACAGCCGTTGCGCCGGTAAAATTTGCGATGGAAAAAACACTCGGCCTTGACAGACGCAGGGCGATGCCTGCATTCAAACGCGGCAGTTTTGTCAAAAAGGCTCAAAAATGGCTTTCCCGCCGCAGCAGTATTGCAAAACCCGTCGCAAAGGCGGTGTATTTTGCCGACAGCTATGCCAATTACAACGACCATGAGCTTGGTTTCGATGCAATTAAAATTTTAAGACATCTCGGCGTTGATGTGGTTGTGCCTAAACAAAGACCCGTGCCTATGCCTGCGATTGTCTACGGCGATTTCAAAACCGCACAAAAGGAATTCCGGTATATAGTGAAAAATACGGCTGATTATGTGCGTGCGGGTTTTTGTGTGATTTGTTCCGAGCCGAGCGCCGTTGTCGGGCTGAAACACGATTTGCGATTGTATGTGCCTGGTACGGACGCTGCAGCAATAGCCGACAATGTTTTCGAGCTGATGAGCTATGCCGGCGAACTTATGGTTAAAAAACCGCCCAAAATCAAAGACTTACTTGCCGGCGAAGTATTTGCTTATCATGCACCATGTCATTTGCTTACGCTTACGGATGCAAGGCCGAGCGTGGAAATACTCAGGCGGTTCACCTCTGCAAAGGTGATTGATATTTCCGGCGGCTGCTGCGGGATTGCAGGCACTTTCGGCATGCAGAAAAAAAACTACGACCTGTCGGTCAAAATAGGCCGGTCCCTGTGCGAGGCGATAAATAAATCAGATGCGCAAATAATTCTGACAGAGTGCGCAACATGCAAAATGCAAATAGAGCATCTGACCGGCAAAACGGTCGTTCATCCTGCCAAAATACTTGCCCGGGCTATCGGGATATAAACAAAAATTAAAAAAACAAACTTGATAATTACGTCTTTTACATTTAGTATAATTGTTTTTGGGAGTCAAAATATGAATATTCCGAAAGTCAGGGATGTTAAGATAAGCAAGGCCACCGAACAGCAAAAAGCGGATATGGGCAACTGGCCGATATGGACCTGCGGCGTAAGCACATTCGACTGGGATTACACTCAAATGGAAACCTGTCTGATACTTCAGGGCAAAGTTACTGTCAAGGACCGTCCGGGGGACGGTTCTGTTAGTTTTGGCGCCGGCGATGTTGTCGTGTTTCCGGAAGGTTTGCGATGCACGTGGTGCGTTCATGAGCCGGTTAAAAAACACTATAATTTTGACTGACTGAGATTTTGGATTGAAACCGCGGATTTCGCGGATTAACACGGATTTAAGTGTGTGCCATAAAATCTCTGGGACAACAGATTTATTTTGTTATGGAGAAGTATGTTATGATATTAAGGCGTTTTGCCGGACTTGTTTCAGCAGTTATATGTCTGACGGTTCTCTGTCCTGCGGCCTTCTGCAGCGACGGCGACACACTGGCAGATTCGGTTTTTATGATATACTGTGTTCAGCAGCAGATTAATTATACAACGCCGTGGAAAAACGGCCAGATAACACAGGGACTGGGTACGGGTTTTTTAATCGACGACAGTCGAATTCTCACCAATGCCCATAATGTATCAAATCAGCGGTATGTCGAAATCCGCGAGCAAAACACGGCACAGCGATATATCGGAAAGGTGGAATTTGTCGGCCATGACTGTGATCTGGCGATAATCAAAGTGCAGGACGCCAACTTTTACAACGGCACACAAGCTCTGCTGCTGGGCAAACTGCCCAAAATCAACAGCACGGTCCAGACTTATGGCTTTCCAATCGGCGGAACGCGAATATCGGTTACCGAAGGAGTGGTCTCGCGCATTCAGGTCGATAATTACAGCCATCCGGCAAGCGATTCGCATCTTGTAATACAAACCGATGCGGCCATCAATCCGGGCAACAGCGGCGGCCCGGTAATGCAGAACGGCAAAGTCGTGGGCGTTGCCTTCCAGGGCATGGTCGCTGCGGACAATATCGGATATCTCATTCCAACAACAGTGATTAAACATTTTATCGCCGACGTCAACGACGGCAGTTATGACGGCTTCGGCAGTATGGGCGTGGTATTTTTCACTGGGCTGCACAGCAAAAGTTATTGCAAATATCTCATGCTGCCGGAACAGGCTCAGGGCGTTGTGGTGCTGCGAACGCTGATGCACTCATCCGCCGAGAGCGTCTTTCAGAGCGGCGATGTCGTATCAAAAATCGACGGATATAACGTTGACAACGACGGAATGATTATGATCCACGGCCTGCGGCTGAGTATGAGCGAGGCGCTGGAACAAAAGCAGGTGGGCGAAAAAATCAAAGTCGAATTTTACCGCAGAGGCAAACTGTACAGCCGGGACCTGACACTGCAGCTTAATCGCGGCATTGTCGAGCAAAGCAAACAGTACGACAAAAAGGGCAGATATGCAGTTTATGCAGGTCTTACATTTGTGCCGTTAAGCAGGGATTTTCTTGAAACCTGGGGCGATGAATGGTACATAAATATCGGCCACGGTCTGCGGTATCTTTATACATTCGGCAATCAGATTAACGAAGACAGACAGCTTAGGGAATATGTGGTTCTTTCGGAAATTCTGCCGGATGCGGTGAACGCTTATGCGGATGCCTTTGAGAATATGGCCGTTGAAAGCATTAATGACAGGAAAATTCACAGTCTTGCCGACGTGTTGCCGGCGTGCAGACTGTCACAGGATTATTGTATTATAAAATTCATCGGCTCGCAAAGACCTCTGATTATAGACGCTAATGCGGCCAAAACAAACGAACAGATAATTTTAGCCAAATACCAGGTGCCCGCCGAACAGCGGCTGGAGGATTAAATATGAAACATCGGCAAACAACCATAAACCCGGCTGTCATTTCCATCGCCTTCATTTTGATGTGCGCCGTCTGTTTCGCTGCGGATAAAAAAAATCAGGCAGAGAAACTCAGGCAATCGCTTGTAAATTTGCGAATATCGATACAGGGCTATGACCAGTTTCAGCCATGGCGGCTGCGCGACGTCGCGGAGCATACCGGCTATGCGGTTGCGGTGGGGCCGTATTCGATACTGACTACCGCGGCAAATCTGCCGAACGTGATTTCGATAAAGGCCCGTATCGCAGGACAAAACGAATTTGTGCCGGTGCTGGTCAAATCCATCGATTATGAGTGTAATCTTTGCCTGCTGGAAATCGACCCCAACAGCATCGCCGGGCCTCTTGTGCCGGTGAAATTTGTCGAACAATTCCGCCGCTCGGCAACTGTGGATTACTATATGCTCGACTCGATAGGCTCGGTTATATCCGGGCAGGCAAGTTTTTATCACGTCGAAGTAAATAATTCACAAAGTTCATTTGCGGAATTTCTCGAATTACAGGTCGCGGGCTCCTCGCAGCGGACAGCTAAAGGACAGCTTTATGTTTACAAAGGCAATCCTGTCGGAATCGCCTCAAACGCAACCGAAGACAACCGCGCAATGATTGTGCCGTCATCGGTAATAAACAAATTTCTGGCCAACGTACGGCAGGAGCAATATAAAGGATTCGGAATAACAGGCTTTTCCACCGAGCCGCTTGTTAACCCGGTTATGCGCAAATGGCTGAAACTGCCCGTCGATACAAAAAACGGCATGCTGGTTTCAGACGTTTATACAATCGGCACGGGCTGCGAGGAATTAAAAATCAACGACGTGATACTCGCCATCAACGGCAACACTATTGATTCTCAGTGCCGTTATAAGCACCCCCTGTATCAGGACATTCGTTTCGAGCATATAATTACAATGTGCGATGTCGGCAGCAATGCAGTTTTTACAGTCTGGCGGGACGGTAAAAAGATAAATATCGACGTGCCTGTCCGCACATTTGCGTCGTCGGATATGCTTGTGCCGTTTAATGAATATGACGTTCAGCCGAAATTTTTTATAACAGGCGGCTTTGTCTTTCAGCGAATGACGCGAGCAATGCTGGCGGCACAGGGCGAAGACTGGTCGGCTCATTGTATGCCCAACCTGATGCAGTATTATCAAAATATGTCGTTCAAGCCGTCAGCTGAACGGAGGGAAATTGTGCTGTTAAGTTATGTGCTGCCGGCGCCTGTGAATCAGGGCTATCAGAATCTCGGACAACTGGTCGCCAGTAAAGTTAACGGCAAATCAATAGCGGGATTTACAGATTTCGTTAATTCACTTCAGGAAAATACAGGCGAATTTCATATTATTGAGTTTGAAAACGACAACCCAACGCTTGTTATTGACAAACAAGACCTTGCGCAGTGGGATATGCTGATTGCCCAAAATTACGGCATTACAAAGATGATGAATCTCGGTAAATAATTATTATCGTCCCAAAGGTTGTGGGCAAGTTGCCCTAACACCCTTGAATACCAT
>DYLR01000030.1 GCA_020721975.1 Blastopirellula marina
TGCCGATGTTCGTCCCGGCGTAAGAAAAGTGTATGTTGAGCTGCCGCAGCCGACGCTTGAAGACCACGTTTCCGATATGGCCCGCCTGCAGCAGGCTGTCGGGCAGTTCAAAATAAGTCTTTCCGAATTAAGACAGCTTCCGGCCGCGCTGCGCAGAGGCGACTTTAAAGGCACGGCAGTACTTACCGACGAATGGCTGATAGATTTTGAGCCGCTCGATACGACAAAACACTGCTACGGAGCAGCTTTCGACGTCGGCACTACTACCGTGGCCGGTGTACTGCTGGACCTGAACACCGGCACGGAAATCGCTGTTGAATCGCAGATGAATCCGCAAATCTCCTACGGCGACGATGTGCTGTCAAGAATCAAACATTCAGCCTCATGCCCCGGTTGCCTTGAAGACCTTCGCAGTGCAATCGTCGGAGATATGAATGCAATGATAAGCAAAATGTGTCTGCATACCGGCGTAAATCGCGAACACATCTACGAAGTTTCAATTGCCGGAAACACGACAATGGAGCATCTGCTGTGCGGCATAGATCCGTCGAGCCTCGGTATGATACCTTTTATTCCTGCTCACTCGGCAGGGCTTGAACTCAAGGCGTCGGAACTCGGCCTGGTCATCAATCCGCAGGGAATGGTTTATGTATTTCCGGTAATCGGCAGCTTTGTCGGAGGCGATACCGTTGCAGGCATTCTCTCCACACAGCTCGATTCAATGCAGGGGCCTGTACTGCTGATAGATATAGGCACAAACGGCGAAATCGTGCTTTTACACGACGATAAAATTTTGGCCGCTTCAACCGCCGCAGGCCCGGCCTTTGAAGGTGCCAGAATACAATGCGGAATGCGCGCAACGGATGGTGCAATCGAAAAAATCACAATCGACGACGACGTTCGATACGCCGTTATAGGCAATATTCCCGCTATGGGAATCTGCGGCAGTGCGATTATAGACATTGCCGCCGAGCTTTTGCGATTAGGCATTATAAACGCCACCGGCCGGCTGATTTCCCGGGACAGTCTGCCGGAAAATGTACCGCCCGCGATAAAGGAAAAAATCAGGCTCAACGATAAGGGACAATTGGAATTTGTTTTAAGCGGCAGCTCTGCGGTCGGCGATGTTGTTTTTACACAAAAGGACATACGTGAGCTTCAGCTTGCTGTCGGAGCCATTCGTGCAGGCGTAAATATTATGCTTAAACAATCGGGCATCAGGGCATCCGACCTTCAGCGTGTGTTAATTGCCGGCGGTTTCGGCAGTTTTATTCGCAGAACAAACGCACAGCGTCTTGGACTGCTGCCCGGCGAGATTGACCATCAGAAAATTGTTTATGTGGGCAATGCCTCGTTGAGCGGAGCTCGCTGGGCTTTATTAAGTATGGATGCCCGCAGGCATGCCGAATCTATCGGCCAAAAGGTGCGGCATGTCGAATTATCGCTCGACCCGCAATTCCAGATGGAATTTTCAGAAGCTATGCTTTTCCCTGCACAGACGCAGTAAAGATTAAAGAAATCAGGCGTTTTCAGACAAACCGCATACTCTGTACATTTAAAAGATACTTGACAGGAATGAAAAAACAAAGATAATGCAACTGATTGGTAAAATGAATACAGACTTTATCAGGGTTAGCCGGTCGTGCCGGTGAATTAGAATGTACACGGTTCTTGCAAGACGTTATCGCTCCCAAACGTTCGACGATGTTGTCGGGCAGGATGCCGTTGCGCAAACTTTGAAAAACGCCATCAAAACTGACAAGGTCGCACATGCCTATCTTTTTACCGGCACGCGAGGCGTAGGCAAAACCACAATGGCACGAATATTTGCCAAAGCCCTCAATTGCCTCAACAGCGACAAGCCCACCATTACGCCGTGCCTGAAATGCGACAGTTGCATAAACGTCAATCTTGGCGAAGATATCGACGTAATTGAAATCGACGGCGCTTCAAATAGAAGCATCGATAATATTCGTGAGCTTCGCCAAAACGCAATATACCGGCCAACCCGCGCAAGATTTAAGATTTATATAATTGATGAAGTTCACATGCTGACTAACGAGGCATTCAATGCCCTGCTGAAAATTCTTGAAGAGCCGCCATCGCATGTAAAATTCATTTTTGCCACCACCGCCCCGAACAATGTATTGGCCACAGTTCAATCCCGCTGTCAGCGGTTCGATTTTGTAAGTATAAGCGCGACAACTATTACAAATCAGCTAAAAAACATACTCACGCAGGAAGGTATTGAATTTGAGGAAGACCTGCTCATTGCTCTTGGCCGGCTTGCCAACGGCTCGATGCGCGACTCGCTTTCACTGCTGGACCAGCTTATCAGCGCCGGCAAATCGCCCCTCACTTATAGTATGCTCGAGGAGTATCTCGGCCTGCCGGACAGACAAAAAATCTGCTCGCTGATAGATGCCATTTGCCGTGCTGATGCAGCCGGGGCTTTGGAATCTGTTGATAATTTAATTGACGGCGGGCTTGCAGCAGTGCAGATTGCCGATGCGCTTGTAGAAACTTTCCGCGATATGATGGTAATCGCTGCGGCAGGGCAGGACAGCAAATTAGTGATTCTTTCCCCGCATGAAAAACAGATTCTCGCCAAACTGGCGGAAAGTTTTGATATAAGTGCGCTGGTATTTAATATTTCTCTGCTGGAAAAGCTGCATTATCCAATAATAAAGAGCGATAATCCGCGTGCTTTGCTCGAAGCGGCTGTTTTGAGACTTGCGCTTAGCGAGCATTTTATGAACCTTTCCGATTTGCTCGGCGCAGGCAGCTCAACAGCCGCGGAAGGCTTAAAAAAAAAGGCCGTAGCTGAACAACATCGCCCGCAAACGTTTTTCAACGGTGCGGGCAACGCCGGTAAAGCTGTTAGTAATTCTGCTGCTGCCGCTGCTGTGCCGGCCGGTCCGGTATTGAACGGGGAAATAAATCTTCAGGAAATTCAATACAAATGGCCGCAAATTATTGAACATACTCGCAGCAGTTTATCTCGCACTGCCAGTTTTCTGCAATTAGCAAGGCCGTGTGCATTGGACGGCAGTACTTTACGGCTGGAGTTTCCCGCTGCATCAGCCTTTGCCAAAGATATCTGTGAAGGCCGTCTCGAACAAATACAAAAAGCGCTGTCTGCGGCAGTGGGAACCGTCTTTAATCTTGTTTTTGAACTTGCGTCCGACAGGGCTGTTCACGACGGCTATCGTCCCAAAGGCGCAAAGACCAGCCAGAAAAAAATCGACGAACTCACCAGCGACCCCCGGATTAAAACAATTCTTCAGGGCTTGAATGCAAAAATAGTTGATATAACCGAACCGCCGCAGGAACAATGACTTCGCCGTATTCAGAAAGTTTGAATAAACTAATAGAGGAGCTTGGCAGGCTGCCCGGCATAGGGCCCAAGACCGCCGAGAGACTGGCTTTTCATATATTAAAGGCCGACCGTGAAGAAGCTCTTGCTTTGGCTGCGGCAATCGCCAAAGTGAAAAAAGATATCCGCCAGTGCAAACAGTGCCATAATCTCGCCGAGGCGGATTTATGCCGGATTTGCTCTGATGAACGGCGGGAAAAATCCATTATCTGCGTAGTAGAACAGCACAAGGATTTAGTATCGCTCGAAAAGACGGGGCTGTGCAAATGGGTTTATCATGTGCTTGGCGGCCATATTGCTCCGCTGGATGGCGTCGAGCCGGAAGATTTGACGATTAGCCATCTTGTCGAGCGTGTAAAGGCCGGCGGCGTAAAGGAAATCGTAATGGCCACCAATCCGAATATTGAAGGCGACGGCACGGCTTTGTACATCAGCTCGCTTTTGCGGCCGCTTGGCGTGAAGATTACAAGGCTTGCCCGCGGCCTGCCCGGCGGAAGCAGAATTGAATACGCCGGCGGACAGGTTCTTACCGACGCAATACTTGGTCGCAGCGAAATGGAATGAATATTAGGGCATAGGGGATAGTTAGCCCCCGATTTATTCGGGGGGTTGTCCGGTAGATTTTTTTAGAATTTATGTAACACTTTAGCCGTTTGTTAATAAGATGCGGAAAAATGGGGACTGGCACAAGCGCAGCGGCGTTTTTACGCCGCAAGACGTGCCTGTACCTTTTTTTACGCATTCGGCTAAAGTGTTACGAATTTATAATGAAAAAAATGAACCTTCGCTTAATATCATTTATTGGTCTTATTGTGATGATGCTCATTGCGTGGGCGTTGTCGAGCAATCGCAAAAAGATGAACTGGCGGCTGATAATCAGCGGCTGTATGCTTCAGCTTGTCCTTGCACTGCTGATTCTGCGTACCGCACCGGGCAGGATATTTTTTGAGGCAATACAGACAACTATCACAAAATTAGTAACATTTTCAGATGCCGGGGCGAAATTTGTCTTCGGTGATGTGTTTCAGGAGCATTTTTTCGCTTTTTCAGTTTTGCCTACGATAATTTTTGTGTCCTCGCTGATGGCTGTGCTGTTTTATCTCGGCGTGTTGCAAAAGGTCGTTGAATTCATGGCTCGCATTATGGTATGGGTGATGGATGCCGCAGGGGCCGAGTCGTTGTCGTGTGCAGCCAATGTTTTCATTGGCATGGCCGAGGCTCCACTTGTTATCAAACCATATATCAAGAGCATGACCCGTTCAGAAATAATGGTAGTGATGACCGGCGGCATGGCGACCATTTCCGGCGCTCTTATGGCGGCATATTCGCGTTTTGCCGAGGCAAAGCACTTGTTAGCCGCTTCGGTGATTTCCGCACCGGCTGCACTTGTCATATCGAAAATTATGATTCCAGAAACCGAGCCTTCGCTTACAAAAGGCCATGTCAAAGCTGTTGTACCTAAACAGGATACAAATATTCTCGATGCGGCCTGTCGCGGAGCTTCGGAAGGTGTAGGGCTGGCGTTGAATGTCGCGGCTATGCTCATAGTTTTCATTGCATTTGTGGCAATGTTTAACTGGCTGTTGAGTTTTCTGCCGAACCTGGCCGGGGAACCACTTACGCTGGAACGTATATTAGGCTGGCTTTGCTATCCGCTGGCGTGGGTGATGGGTGTGGATTTCAAGGATGTCTCGGCAGTAGGCGCCCTCATCGGGAAAAAGACCATACTTAACGAATTTGTTGCTTATCTTGACCTGTCAAGTCTTAAAAATACAATTTCGCCCCGCTCCTTTGTAATTGCGACCTATGCCCTTTGCGGTTTTGCCAATTTCGGCTCGATTGCAATATTGATAGGCGGCCTTGGCGGACTTGTGCCTGAAAAACGCTCCGAATTTGCCGCTCTCGGTATTCGTTCTATGATTGCCGGTTCGCTTGCAGCATTTATGACGGCCTGCATCGCGGGCATAATTATCTGATTTTGCCCCAAAATTCTTACAATTTATCCGATACAGATTGTTTTTTGGGGAATTTTATGTTATTATTAAGAGACTCTAACAAAATGAATTTGTCTTCTGTGGCACGGCCATCCTGGCCGTGATTCACGGGCGCCAAGCCCGTGCCACGATTCATTTTGTTAGAGGCTTTAAGAAGTGTTGGAATGAAATTTGCTGATGGGCGGGGAAATTTGATATTTTGGGTGAAGATATGAAGATGTCCATGACAGGCCAGATGCGGATGGAGCAGCGGATGAAGCTGGCTCCCCGTATGATTCAATCTATGGAAGTTTTGCAGCTTCCGGTGCTGGCTCTGCTGGAAAAGATAGAGCAGGAGCTGAACAATAATCCCGTCCTCGAATCGAATGAGCCGCAGGCGCAGGAAACCGAATCCGCTCCTGTTGCCGATGATGCCGGCGAGATACCCGCCGAGCGCACGCTGGTAGTTTCCGATGACAAGAACCGTCAGGCCGATTTTGAAAGACTTGCCGACGCTGATGATGAGATTCAGGAGCTTTTTACAAGGGCCGGAACGTTTTCACGTCGGGTCGATACCGAGCTTTCCGACCGTAAACAGGAGGCGATGCAGAATACTCCGCAGAGCGGTCCGAGTCTTTACGATTATCTGATGGAGCAGTGGCGGCTTATCGACGCCACAGACGCAGTCAAAAAAGCCGGCCGGACGATAATAAATTTTATTGACGACAGGGGCTATCTGACTGTTCGTCTTGAACAGTTGTATAACAAGGATAAAAAAGATTATACTCTTGAAGATTTGCAAAAAGCCCTTCAGCTGGTTCAGCAGCTCGAACCTGCCGGCGTCGGTGCGAGGGATTTAAAGGAATGCCTGCTGATTCAACTGGCACAGCAAAGCGAGGATATGAGCTTTGAAAAGCGACTTATCGCCGAACATCTCGACAAACTCCTGGCCAACCAGCTTCCCGAAATAGCAAAAAAAATGAATTGCAGCATCGACCGTGTTAAACTTGCCATCGAGAAGATGCGCAAGCTCGACACTTCGCCGGGTCTTTTAGTCAGCAAAGATCAGAATCCGCCGATTATGCCGGATTTGATTGTTGAGCCGGACGGACAGGGCGGATATGAAGTGCATCTGGCCGATACTTCAATGCCTTCGTTGAGACTCAACGGATATTACTTAAAAATGGCTCGTGACAGACATCTCGACGACGAGACACGCCGGTTTTTGCAGAACAATATCCGTTCGGCGCAATGGTTTATGGATGCGATTGAGCAGCGTAAAAATACTATGCTTCGCGTTGCGCGTTCAATAGTGGAGCATCAGAAGGAATTTTTCGACAAGGGACAGTTATATCTCAGGCCTTTGCCGATGAGTGTTGTGGCTGCGGATGTCGGCGTACACGTGGCCACTGTTTCGCGTGCGGTTGCAGGGAAATATATCCAGTCGCCGCAGGGCCTTTTGTCTTTGCGAAGTCTTTTTGGCGGCGGCACTGAAACTCCGCAGGGCGATTCTCAGAGTTTTGATGCCATTCGGGCGAATATTCAGATGATAGTGGACCAGGAAGACAAATCTGCCCCGTTAAATGACGACCAGATTCGCGATAAGTTAAGGGAGCTTGGCGTTGGAGAAATTGCCCGCCGCACGGTCGCAAAATATCGTAAGATTATGAATATTCCCACTGCCCGATACCGGAAGAAATACTAAACACGGATAGAGAATAGAGGATAGGCATTTAACATTGTTTAGCCGCCGTCGGCACTACGGCGTTTCTTTTAACCCCGCTACCTGCCGAGACGCGCTCGTTGCGACTGGTTTATTCGCGTGGTTCTTCAATCCAAAATCCAAAATCCAAAATCGTATATTGTACTTTGCTTCATTCGCTGATGTACGACCCATGATGTACAAAGTACGCTAAAATTCGTATTAATCGGCGGTTATTAAGGGCGATTGTTTTTTAAATCATCTGCCCTGCGTTTTCCAGCAGGTCTTTTGCTTTCACCAGAAATTTTGCTGCATAATCGCCGTTTACAATCCGGTGGTCTGCCGCCAGCGTTATCGCCATTATCTTGCGGCTCTGAATGCCCTGCGGCGTTGCAACAAGAGCGTCCTGCGGCCTGCCGACGGAAATAATTCCCGACTGACCCGGCGAAACAATTGCGATAAACCGGTCAATCCCCATCATTCCAAGATTGCTTAGCGTCATACACGCGCCTTCTAAATCAGCCGGTGCGAGCTTATTGCTTTTTGCCTTTTCAATAAGCTCCGTGCTTTGCTGCGCAAGTTCAATTATGCTTATATTGTTAATATTTTTAACGACCGGCACAACAAGGCCGTAAGGCGCAGCAACCGCAAGACCGATATTAACCTGCGGGGCGATTTTTATGTAATCGCCGACAATTTCGCCTGCCATAAGAGGATATTCAGCCGCTGCCAGAGCCATTGCCCTGATGATAAAATCATTTGTGCTTGGTCGGACCTTTGCCCCGCCGCCGACAGAACGACGCACAACAGCCATATCGGTTACATCTGCTGAAACATTCAGATAAAAGCACGGCTTTGTGCGCTTCGATTGAAGCATTCTTGTGCCGATGAGCTTTTGTATTCGCGTGAGTTTTTCAGTTGTTTCAATCAAACTATTCAGCTCTTATAAGCATTTTCATATCGCCCAAAAACAAACTGCCCTGGGTGATAGCTTTAATACTTCCATCCGGCCTGATGAATACGCTTGTGGGAATGCTTTCAACCCTTGCAATCGGCTGCGGAAGCGAGCGTGAATTAAGCGACGCTACGGTATAATTGATTTTTTGAGCGTCGGCGAATTTTTTTACCAGCATTTCGTCTTCATCGCTTATTGCCACGATAGCCAGCTCGCTTTCGCCGATAACATTGCGCAGGGCAATCAAATGCGGTATTTCCTGTTTGCACGGCCCGCACCACGTCGCCCACAGCACTATCATCAGATTTTTGCCGCGATAATCGCTTATTTTGTGAGTCTTGCCCGCAATATCCCTGAATGAAAAATCTTCAAGGATTTTACCATACCAGTCCGCATAAATGGGACTCCAGCCTCTTGCCCTGGCAAAAACATCTTCCAGCTTTATCGGCTGATTCCCGGAAGCAGAATGCTCCAAAACGCTCTGCGCATTTTCCGATTCGGTTTGCCGGGCAGGCTCTGCCGCGGCCTGATTTTGCGAACCGGAACTGCTTTGTCGTGCCGCAGGATTGGATGTCCCGGATTGTGCGGAATCCTGCCTTTTGCCGCAGCCGCAAAACGCCAGGCAAAACGCAAAAACACATATCAGACTCGTTTGAATTAAAGTTTTCATTTGCTGTTTCATCGTTTTTCCTTTATTTATTTTTATTGCATTAACCTGATGATTTCATCAATGTCATTATTTGCTTCAATCGGCGGGTTGCTGAACAAGCCTTTTTTATCTCTGTGATATTCCACTGTTACTGTGGGGTCTTTGAGACAGTGTCCGGTGAGTACGCACGCCACGGTTTCGTCCGGCCGGACAATTTTTTCTGCAAGCAGAACTTTAAGGCCGGCAATTGTTGCCGCCGAAGCAGGCTCGCAGCCCAGACCATATTTGCCAATCAACGCTTTTGCGTCAACAATCTGCTCGTCCGGCACGGCTCGCACTATGCCGCTGCATACGTCAATTGCCCGCAAACACTTTTTCAAGTTGACAGGCCTTGAAATCTCAATCGCCGATGCACAGGTATGCGGCGAAAAATTTCTTGCCGTCAGTTCGGCATAGTAATCCCTGTAAATTTTTTCTTCGACGCTGCCGCCGTTCCATTTAAGGCCTCTTTTATTGACTAACTCGGCGAGCGTATCTGCACCGGAGGCGTTGATAATCGCCATTCGCGGGACGCGATTTATAAGCCCAAGTTCTTTTAGCTCTGCGAACGCCTTGCCGAATGCGCTGCTGTTGCCGAGATTTCCGCCGGGTACGATTATCCAGTCCGGCACATTCCAGCCGAGTCCTTCCATGATGCGGTACATTATGGTCTTTTGCCCTTCGAGCCTGAACGGGTTAAGCGAATTGAGCAGATACATATTGAGCTTCGTGCAGACGCTTTGCACCTGTTTCATACAATCGTCGAAATCGCCGCGAATCTGTATTGTCTGTGCGCCGTAGTCCATTGCCTGGCTGAGTTTGCCGTAAGCGATTCTGCCCGAGCCGATGAATACGGTGCATTTGATGCCGATGCTGTGTGCGTAAAGCGCAACGGCCGCCGAGGTATTGCCGGTCGAAGCGCACGCGCAGGATTTTGCGCCTGTCATTTTTGCGTGGCTGAACGCCGCAGCCATTCCGTTATCCTTGAACGAGCCGGATGGATTCAGACCTTCATACTGCAAATGCAGCCGGCCTTTTTTTATTCCCAGATACTCGGCCAGCATATCGTTTTTTTGCAGTATTGTCTGCCCTTCGCATAAGGTTACTTTATGCTCGTCAGGGCAAAAGTTCAGCAGTTCGCGGAATCGCCATACGCCTGAAAAATCGAGAGCATTATTGCGACTTGCCCATCTTTTGCCGAAATCGCTCATTTTTGCCGGCACGGCGATTTTATTCCAGTTGTATTTTATATCCAGCAAATCGCCGCACTTAGAGCATTTGAATATGGTTTCATTCACGTCGTATTGTGCCTGGCACTGCGGGTTTATACATTCAATATGGGCATTACCGGAAAATTTATTCATTGATTCCTCGTTAGTCTGCCTGGTTAATTTTGTCTATAACATTCGGCAGTTCCGACAGTCTGCTGATTCGGTATGTGCCGTTGGGGGCGGTTTTCCTTTTATTTGTATATGCATCTTTCAGCACTGCCGTCATTCCGACCGCCGTTGCGCCTTTTATGTCTTTGTCGATTCTGTCGCCGACGTAAATTATATTTTCCGGCTTAACGCCGATAGCATTTGCTGCGGCCATAAATATTCTGCTGTCGGGCTTGCGGAAGTCGAACTGATACGAATAAAGCCGTACAGGGAAAAAATCGAGCATACCGAGCATTTGAAGCTGCTTTTCGAGTATCGATTTATTGACGAACGTATTTGACAGTACGCCGAGTTTGATATTGCGGTCTTTGAGACTTTGCAGTGTTTGCAGTATATTATCCTCGACTTTAAGAGTCTTTGTAAGCGGCTCATACCAGAGCCAGGCAAGCTGTTCCCACTGTTCGTCGCTTAATCTGATGCCGTGCCTTTCGTCCATTTTTCGCAGCACTGCCGAGGAGTCGAAATCCTTTTTGAGCAGATTGGACATCAGATAATAATATCGCATTTTTATTTTATGCTGAACGGAGTATTTCAGCAGCGAACCGACAGGCTGGCCGAGCCGGCGGAGATAGTTGTACGTATTATTTACGCCGTCCTCGAAGACGTGGTCAGGCCTGATTTTGCCATAGACAAGCAGCGTCTCGCCGAGGTCGAAAATAACAGCCTGAACTTTTTGTTGTATTGTCTGTATCACAAATCCAAAATCCAAAATCTAAAATCGGCAGTAGCCGAGGTGGGAATTGAACCCACACGCCCTTATCGGGCAGGGGATTTTAAATCCCCAGCGTCTGCCATTCCGCCACTCGGCCGCCCCGAAAACCGGACATATTAGCAAAAAAATCGCAAAAGTCAATTTTCTGTAAAAGTTTAAGGCCGATTATTCGGACAGGCTGTTATTTCTTAAAGCTTCAATTTTTATCCTGAACCGGGTATAATCCCAATAATATGCTTGAACTGCTGAAAAGTCTCATAAAATCCCAGTCAACCCCCGATAAGGGTGAAATCGGTGTTGCCCAGACACTCGGCGGTTATTTGCGCTCTGCCGGGCTGGATGTGGAAATCGACGTATGGGACCAGACCAGGGCCAATGTAATTGCCCGGCTCAAAGGCAACGGCGCCGGCAGGTCGGTTATTTTTCTTTCACATTTGGATACTGTCTCGCCGGGCAGGGTGGGATGGAAGTACCCGCCTTTTGAGGCTGTCGAGTCGGACGGCAGAATTTACGGCCGGGGCAGTTGTGATATGAAGGGCGGTCTTGCCGCATCGGCGGTCGCGGCGGCACAAATTGCCGCTTTAGGCAGAAAATTGGGGAGTGAACTTTTGTTTGTGGCTACTGCCGGCGAGGAAACCGATTCCTGTGGTGCAAGGCGGTTTGTCGAAAAATACGGCGATTCGCTTAAAAACTGCACTGGTGCGATTCTGCCTGAACCGACGGATTTCGATGTTGTTGTTGCCCATCGGGGGATTTGCTGGCTGAAAGTAGTTGTACACGGCAAAACCGCGCACGGCTCGATGCCGCATTTAGGCGTTAATGCCATCGAGAATATGATTCGGTTTATAGACGAATTCAAAAAGCTGGACTTTGCCGGCACGAAACACGATTTGCTTGGGGCCGGTTCTGTGAGCATCAATAAAATTTCCGGCGGTCAGGCGACTAATGTTGTGCCGGACAGGTGCGGTCTGGAAATTGATATTCGTACGGTGCCGGGGCAATCCCGAGAAGATATTGTCGCATCGGTTCGCAGAATTTTTGAAAAACTGCGGGTCGAAAACCCTGAATTTTCAGCCGATGTTGAAATCATTCGCGGTGTTGACGCAATGGTTACCGACCCCAAATGTGGTTTTGTCCGGTCGATATGCTCAACTGTTTCTGCTATTCCCAAAGTCGTTGGCTTCACTACTGATGGCCCTTATTTAGCCGGTCTTGGTATGCCGGTAGTTGTCTTTGGTCCGGGAAAATCCGATATTTGCCACAAATCTGACGAATATATCGAAATTGCGGATTTTCAAAAGGCCGTCCGGTTATATAAAACACTTATCGAGTCCTTTTAATCTGTTCGCACGATTTGATTTTTCCCATTTTTGTGGTATAATTCAAATCTTTATTGAAGGAAAAGATTCCGGAGGCGTCTGATGAAATATTCCACCGTTGTTGTGCTGATAATGTCGGCATTTTTTTCAATCACCTGTGCCGCAAATAATCCCCGTTATTATATCGACACAAATCTCGGCAGAATAGTACTTGAGTTGTATCCGAACAAAGCTCGTTTCACGAGATACGCTTCACGCTTCACGCTTCTTATTTTGTTTCAATACCCAGTTTTTTTAGGCTTATAATAATATCGTCAGCTCCAATGAACCCTTCGTTTCGCCAGATTTCATTTTCATTGGCGTCAACTATAATCTGGCAGGGAATCACTTTGATTTTGTATCTCGCTGGAGTTTTTTTGTCGGTTGTAACGTCGATTCTCCTGACGGCAAGAACTCCGGCGTAAAGCTGTTCGATTTTTTCAATAGCCGGCGTCATTGCCCTGCACGCAATATTATTCGGGTCGCCAAAGTCTATCAATGCCGGCAGCAAATGCCGTACAGGCGATTCTTCGGCCTGTTCGCTTCTACGGTCCGGCATTGAACGTTTATATTTTTGTACGGCCGCGAAAGCAAGAAATGTCAGCGCTATCACACAGGCTGTTAAGATTTTATTTGATTTTTTCATATATCCCCCTTGTTTTACATATTTTTTACAAATTCCCTGAAAACGGCCCCCCGATGTTCAAAATTCTCGAACATATCATAACTTGCACATGCCGGCGACATCACAACCACATCGCCTTTCTGAGCAAGCGATTGAGCCTTTAAAATGGCATTTTCAAGGGTATTGGCAAAATACTTCCCGGCAGGGGGGCAAACCTCGGCGGCGATTTTTTGTGCCGTGGCTCCTATCAAAATAACCGCCTTTGCACGCCCGCTTATTTTTTTGCCAAGTTCGGCAAAGGGAAGTTTCTTGTCGTAGCCGCCGGCGATAAGAATTATCGGGCAGTCAAACGCCTCGAGCGCCACAATTGTGCTTTCCGGTGTAGTAGCAATTGAATCATTATAATATTTCACGCCATGTTTTTCGGCGACAAATTCAAGTCTGTGCGGCAGGCTCACAAAGCTGCCGACAGCCTGCCTGAGCGCATCCGCAGGCACACTAAACTGCCCTGCAATTTGCAGTGCGCCGGCCAGATTTGAAAGATTTGCACGACCTGGGAGCTTAAAAAGCTCCACATAATCCTGCAAAACCTGGCGGGGATGATATAATAAACATTTTCGATTTTTATCTTTGCAGTATTTTTCATACCAGCTTTGCGTAATTTCGTCTTCCTCATTAAAAATGGAAATCGCCCCGGCAGGTTGATACCTGAAAAGATTTTCCTTTGCAGCACAGTAATTTTCAAAAGTGCCGTGCCTGTCAAGATGATTGGGAGCAAGATTTGTAATGAGCATTACATTCGGGGCTGTTTTATCCTCGGCAAGCTGTTCGGCCTGAAAGCTCGAAATTTCCAGCACGACTAAATCATCAGGCGCAATTCTTTCGACAATTTCAAGCAGAGGCTGGTTGCCGATATTGCCCCCAAGCCATACGTTGGCGTAATTTGTGTCCGGTTTGCCGGCGCCGGCTCTTAAAAGATGAGCCGTAAGCGCGGTAGTTGTGCTTTTGCCGTTTGCGCCTGTTACGCCGATTTTTACTGCGGGACATAATTTAAAAAACAGCCGCATCTGCGATGTAATAATCGCTCCGCTTTGCCGTGCGATTTGAAGAAATTTATTATCAGGCGGCACAGCAGGATTGACTATTACAACATCTGCGCTGCGGAAATCTTCTGTGATATGTTCGCCGAGCCGCAGCTCGACATTGGGCAGACTGCCGAGTTTTTCCACTGCCCAGGCGAGCTTTTCCTGCCCCGATAAATCGGTTGCAATAACTTTTTTTGCATTTTTGGCAGCCCAAAGGGCTGTATCGATTCCGCCGCCGAACCGGCCAAGACCCATCACTATTACAGTTTTGTTTTTATATAACATCTGCTAAAGACAATTTTATGCCGCAAATCGATACGTTTATTATTTTCCCGCAACAATTGCCTCGGCCAGCGACTTTTTCGTATCAAGTATCGCCTGTTCAATTGCTCTTTCCCAGTTATCAGCAAACTGTGATTTATATTGCGGGTTGTTATAGGCATAAATTATCGAGCGAGAAGCGTTTATCAGTGCGCCCGTACCGTCCGGCCTGCAAAATCGCACACAATCGGCTGCTGTTGCGCCCTGTGAACCAAGCCCCGGCACAAGAAATATTGTCCGCGGATATTTTTCCCTCAGCTTTGCCGTGGCCGCAGGGCTTGTTCCGCCGACAATCATACCGACATTGCTGTATCCGCTTGAACCGATTCTCTGCGGCTCAGATGCGATTTTGTCAACCTGCTCGGCGAGAACTTCATATATTGCCCTGCCTGCGGCGTCAGTGAAATCTCCAATTGCCGCAGCCGACGGATTGCTCGCACGCACCCAGACAAAAACTCCCTTTCCGTTTTGCAAAGCAGTATCCGCAAAAGGTCTGATTCCTTCCTCTCCGGCAAACCCGTTAATGGTAATTGCGTCCGGCGTAACCGTGCCTTCCAGCCCGACCATCTCTACATTTTTAAGATGGCCGTCGGCGTAAGCATAACAGGTATGGCCTATATCGCCGCGTTTGACGTCGCCGATAGTCTCAATCCCCAGTTCCTCAGCCTCGGCCAAAAGCGTATAATAGCTCTCGACGCCTTCCCATAAATATCTTTCAAAAAATGCGCTATTAAGCTTTACGGCCGGCACCAGCGGCGCCGCAATCCTCAAAACCCTTGTACAAAATTCAAGTATCGCGTCAATTGCCGATGCAGCATCGTTGGCATCATTCATTGATTTGTGATTTATAATTTTTTCGGGCAGTTGGTCATAGACCGGGTCAAGCCCGACAACCAGCGGGGTATTCTTGCTTTTTATCGCCTTTGTAATCCTGTCGGCAAAATGATTAGCCACTGTATTCTCCTAAACAAAAAAAATTTCAGTTTCATTTAACAATCTTTTATGATAACTTTTCAGACTCAAGGCCTGATCATATCAGGCTTTTAACACTATACGCATTGCCGCGGTTTTGGCAAGCTAATATTATATTTGAATCCGAAAAATGATAAAAAATAACAAAAAGCCGATTTTTCTCGGCGTCGCAGCAGCACTGGCGTTATCGACAGGGTTTTTGGTTGTCGGCTGGTTTATGCAGGCCGGCGCCGTGCCGCAATGGTACAGCCCCTCGAAAAACGCCGGCAGCAGCCAGGTCAACCCTTATATCACGCACCAGCTTCTGCCGACAGTGCATAACAAGGTACAATACGGCGAACCTTTTGAAGTGCAAATCGACCAGCACGGCGTCAACGATATGATGGCACAGTATTTTAAGCCTGTGGGCGTTGACGGTATGATGTTTGAAAATCCTGCCGTGGCGTTTAAAAATGACCGGCTGTTTCTGGCCGGTATGGTTAAGCGCTCCGGGCTGGATTTGATTGTAACGGTGATTTTTCATCCCAGGCTGCTGCGGGACGGAAAAATTGCACTTGAAATGCAGGACGTAATCATTGGCCAAAGTTCGGCGCCTTTTTTAAAGGATGATATACGGGATGCTTTGGGCAGAGGGGTGGGAAATATGTTCAGCAGTCAGGATATGTCGAAAATGCTTGTTGATATGATTAACTCAAAGCCGATAGATCCGGCTTTTAATATGGCCGGTTATAAAGTGCGCATTACCGGCATAAAAATTACCAACGGCAATATGACTGTGCTTATGAATCCACAGGAGAAATAATATATTTTTTGGCGGCAATTAGTTATGAACAGGCCGGCTGATATTTACCGGCCAGAATACAATATCGAGCGGTATGTAATGAATTGGTCCAGAAATTGGATAAAAACCTCCTTTCCCTTCATCATCAATCATATTTGTACCAATACTATAAATCTTGAAGGAATCATTTTCAGTATGACATCTGAGAGGTTTGTCGCAGTATGGATCTATTGGATATTTTTGTAAATAACCTGTTTGAATCAACTCATCCCATCCTTTAGGTAAAAAGGCTTTGTCTTGAAAAAATCTTAATGTAGAATAATAGGGGACAGTCACCTATAAATAATAGGGGACAGGCACCTATTATTCAACTATGGCTCAATTATACCTGTA